>CABSMK010000212.1 GCA_902478825.1 uncultured Collinsella sp. | reverse complement strand
CCAAGAAGGCCTTTGTGGGCCGCGAGCTCAAGGGCAAGCGCATCGGTGTCATCGGCCTGGGCAACGTGGGCTCCAAGGTCGCCAACGCCTGCGTCGATCTGGGCATGGACGTTTACGGCTACGACCCGTTCATTTCCGTCGAGCACGCGTGGGTGCTGAGCCGCGAGGTGCAGCGCGTGGGCACGCTCGAGGATCTCTGCCGCGGCTGCGACTACCTCACCGTGCACGTGCCCAGTAAGGCCGACACCATCGGCATGATCAGCACCGAGCAGATCAACCTGCTGGCCCCGGACGCCGTGCTCATCAACTACGCACGCGAGACCATCATTGACGAGGACGCCGTTGACGCCGCCCTGCGCGAGGGCAAGCTCAGCTGGTTTAGCTGCGACTTTGCCACGCCCAAGACCGTCAAGATGCCCAATACGTTTATCACCACGCACTCGGGCGCAGGCACCGGCGAGGCCGAGGCCAACTGCGCCGACATGGCCATCAGCGAGCTCAAGGATTACCTGGAGAACGGCAACATCGCACACAGCGTCAACTACCCCGCCTGCAGCATGGGCAAGGCGCGCGCCGCAAGCCGCATCGCCTGCCTGCACGCCAACGTGCCCAACATGATCGGCCAGATCACGGCAATCCTTGCCAAGGACAACGCCAACGTGCAGCGCATGACCAACGAGTCCGCCGGCGAGAACGCCTACACCATGTTCGACACCGACGAGCACCTGGACAGCAGCACCATCGAGGCGCTCAAGCAGATTCCGTCGATGTATCGCGTGCGCGTAATCAAATAGCGCCGGCTGATCTGACGGGCAGTTCCCCATGTGGCCTGCCCGTCACTGACATCGAATGCCCGCGGGGGCACCTTTCGCACGAGAGGCGCCCCCGTTTTTGTGAGTACTCCATTAAATGCACTGAGCCGCTTCTTGGCATACAATCTGTATGTTGACATAACTATCTGTGAGGTGCCTATGGTTGATACAGATTTTGCTTGGCGGCTTACGCAAGAACTCGTGCGGATCGACAGCTCAGACCCGGGTGCGTATGAGGACGAGATTGAGCGCTATATCAAAGCGTTGGTTGAGGAACGGTTGGCGCAGCTGAGCCATCCGGTGCTCCATGCCGTGCAGGTCGAGGAACTCGAGGTGCTGCCCGGGCGCCGCAACCTTATGGTCACCGTGCCGGGACTGAGCGACGAGCCACGGCTCGTCTATATCTGCCATATGGATACCGTTACGCTGGGCGATGGCTGGGACGCAAACACGCCGCCACTCGGGGCGGTTGTGCGTAACGACAAACTCTATGGCCGTGGCGCCTGCGACATGAAGGGTGGCCTGGCCTGCGCCATTGCCGCACTGGTCCATACGCTCGAGCGCGTGGTAGCGGATGGCGCGCTGCCCCGCCGCGGCTTTTCGCTCATCTGCTCGGTCGACGAGGAAGATTTTATGCGTGGCTCAGAGGCCGCGATCGATGCCGGCTGGGTCGGCTCACGCGAATGGGTGCTGGACACCGAGCCCACCGACGGACAGATTCAGGTGGCGCACAAGGGGCGTACGTGGTTCGAGATTGAAATGGCTGGCGTGACGGCGCATGCAAGCCAGCCGTGGAAGGGCGCGGATGCCGTCGCCGCCATGGCCGAGGTCGTGTGTTCGCTTCGTCGCGCGTTTGTGGCGCTGCCCGCGCACGATGAGCTGGGACCATCGACCATCACCTTTGGACAGATCGAAGGTGGCTACCGTCCCTATGTCGTGCCCGACCATGCCAAGGTCTGGGTCGATATGCGCCTGACCCCGCCGACCGATACAGCCGCCGCGACGCGCATGGTAGAGCAGGCCATCGCCGGCGCCGAAGCCGCGGTCCCCGGCTGCCATGGAAGCTATACCGTGACAGGCGACCGCCCCGCTATCGAGCGCGATCCGACCTCTCCCCTTCTAGCTGCACTCAAGTGCGCAGCAGACGATGTGACGGGCGCGGACACGACCGTCGGCTTCTTTACCGGCTACACCGACACTGCCGTCATTGCCGGCAAGACGCGTAACCGCAATTGCATGAGCTACGGTCCCGGGTCGCTCGCGCTCGCCCACAAGCCCAACGAATATGTGCCCCACGCCGATATCGTTCGTTGTCAGCAGGTGCTAATCGCGCTCGCCGATAACGTGCTCTGGGACGCGAGCGGCCAAGTTGGGGCATAATAAGCCGCGAACAAACCGACTCGCGCGTTAGGACCGCCCATGAAAGCACTTCCGTTTCCCTGCATCCGCCCGGCTCAGGACCGCGTGCTCGAGGCGCTGCCTGCAATGGGCAGCATCCTAAGCGGCAACGATGCCCTGCGCGGAGCCATTGCCGATGGTCTGATGCTCAAGGACCCGGGTGCGGCGTATTACGTGTACGAATGCTCGGGCGAGCCGGGACGTGTGACGGGTGTCGTGGCGATCTGCCCGACGAGTGTACTTGCGGACGGCAAGGGCGATGCCAGCGCCGACGTGGCCGCCGCCGCGCGCGCGATCGCCGAACTCAAAGTTCAGCCGCGCCCCGTGTCGCTCGCCTACGAGGCGTCGCCCGTCATGGACATCATCCTGGGCGCCGCCAAAGAGGGCGCCTCGCTCTACGCCGTCACCGACCCCGCGGGCATTACGCACCGCGTGTGGGAGGTCAAGCGCTG
>CABSMK010000211.1 GCA_902478825.1 uncultured Collinsella sp. | reverse complement strand
ATCGAAGGTCATGGACATGAGGGCGCGCAGCCATGCGACCTCACCGGTCGATACCAACTCTGCACCCGGAACGCTCGACGCGCACGAGCCGCACATGAGCCCGCCGGCCTGGGGCGAAAAATACGACAGCATGGGGTCTCCGCACAGCACGCAGGCAGAAAAATCGGGTCGATAGCCAACATGCGGACAGAGCTTAAACACATATGCCGCCACAAGTAGATCCGTATGTGCCGTATCGAGCCCGCTGCCCACCAGGGCAAGCGCCCGCTGCGTGATGGCAAAGGTAAACGGGTCCTCGGCGTCCTCGAACGAGCACACGCGCGCGACCTCGGCGATCGCGCTTGCGGCGCAGGTCGTCTCGTAATCGGGCGCAGCTCCGAGCGGCGCCTCCATAAGCTCGGCCTGGGAAACCACATCGAGCGACCGTCCATGCGCGAGCAGCATATCGACAGTACAGAACAGCTCGCAGCGCGCAGCCAGGCGCCCACCGGGTTTGCGGGCGCCCTTTGCCACGGCACGAACCTGCCGACCCCGCTCGTCAAGCATCGTCAGGATCAGGTCCGTCTCTTTGAGCTTCGTCTTGTCGAGGACGAGCACCTTCGTGCGATATGTCCGGGAGCCTGCCATGCGCGCCGCGAGTCCTTACTCCTCGGCGTTGTAGCCAAAGCGGCGAATCTGGGCCTCGTCGTCACGCCAGCCGGCCTTGACCTTCACGTCCAGCTCCAAAAAAAACTGCGTGCCAAAGATGCGCTCAAGATCGCGACGGGCGTCGATACCGATATGCTTGATCATCTCGCCGCCCTTGCCGATGATGATGCCCTTTTGGCCCTCGCGCTCGACGTAAATGGTGGCGTGCACGCGCAGCACCTTCTTGGTCTGCTCGAGCGCATCGCAGATTACGCCAACGGAGTGCGGAATCTCATCACGCGTGCGGCGCAAGACCTTCTCGCGCACAAACTCGGCAACGAGCGTCTCATCGGAAGCGTCGGTACCCATGTCCTCGGGGAACCAACGCGGGCCCTCGGGCAAAAAGTGCGCAACGGTCTCGATAAAGGCATCGACGTTGAAGTTCTTAACCGACGACGTCACAATCTCGTCGTCATATTCCATGAGCTCATGCGCTGCCTTAAGCTGCTCCATGACCTGTGCGGGGTCGGCCTCATCGGCCTTAGTGAGCACCAGAACCTTCTTGCAACGAGCGCATCTGACGCGCTCGGCAACCCAGGCGTCTCCCCTGCCGATCGGTTTGGTGGCATCAATCAAAAACGCGACGACATCGACATCGTTCAGCTCGAACAACGCGCTCTTGTTGAGCTCGGACCCCAGGCCGTCCTTGGGCTTATGAATGCCCGGGGTATCGACAAAGACCAGCTGGTAGCCGGGACGGTTGACGACGGCGCGCATGCGGCGGCGGGTCGTCTGGGCCACTGGCGAGGTGATGGCGACCTTTTTGCCATAGCAGGCATTGAGCAGTGTGGACTTGCCGGCGTTGGGGCGGCCGACCAGGGCCACAAAGCCGCTGCGGAAACCGGGCTCAACGTCGCCAAAGCCCGCGAGGCTATCGTCCTCGTCGCACAGGGCGTCGAGCTCCTCGTCACTCATGTCCTCAAACGGGTCGAACTCCTCGACATCCTCATAGGCCTCGTTCGCTTCGGTATCCACCGCATCCAGGGACTCGTCGTCCAGAGTTTCATCGATAGGCTGCATATTGTCGGACATGGAAATCCCTTTCTAAATAAAGTCGAGCGCGTGGGCAAATACCAGCACGCCCACAATCGCGGCGGTGATGGAAAGAATGTATACAGAGGCGGCGGCGATGTCCTTCGCACGCTTGGCCAGCGGATGGAGCTCCTGGGTCGCTAGGTCGACGATAGCCTCCATAGCGGTGTTGCACAGCTCGCCGTGAATCACCAGGCCACAACAGATGATAATCGTGGCCCACTCGGCAATGTCGAGGCCCACGATACAGCCGGCAATGACGGTGCACACGCCCGCCACGAGCATGACCTTAATGTTGCGCTCGGTCTTGACGGCGGTGACGAAGCCCTCCATGGCGTAGGAAAACGACTTTAAGAAGGACGGATGGTCCTTGTTCGATCCGGGAATCATAGACGGCTCCTAGTCGTGGGCGTGGTTGGTGATGGGGCCGACGTGGACTAGCTTGGGGTCCTCGCCGCGCTCGAACGCCAGATCGCGCAGGATGGCGTCCTCGCGGGCCTCCATGACCTCGGCCTCGTCGTCCTCGATATGGTCATAGCCCAGCAAGTGCAGCATGCCGTGTACGAGCATCAGACGACACTCGTCAGCGGAGCTATTGCCAAAACCGGGGGCCTGACGGGCAATAACCTGCGGGGCCAAGATGATATCGCCGAGCTCGAGCGTCTCATCGGCGGGAATATCCTCGTCAAAGGCCGAGTCGCATTCAAACGAGAGCACATCGGTGGTGCGGTCGATACCGCGCCACTCGTGGTTGAGCTCGTGCATCTCGTCCTCGTCGACATACGAAAGGGAAATCTCGACTTCACGCTCAACGCCCTCGGCGGCAAGCACAACCTCGCAGATGTGCTCCACCTCCTGCGCGTCGAGCAGCGTATCGAGCTCGGCATCGTTGCTGATCAATACCTGTCTCTTATACACATCTGACGCTGCCGACGAATAGAGAGGTGTA
>CABSMK010000210.1 GCA_902478825.1 uncultured Collinsella sp. | reverse complement strand
GGCAGCGTCAGATGTGTATAAGAGACAGGCCGATACGGGGCTCGAGCCCGATTGCGTGCTTATGGACGGCAACCCGTTGGGTGCCGTTCCTAACGAGCGCGACGTGGTGAAGGGCGATGCCAAGATCGCCTGTATCGCTGCGGCTTCCATCATGGCCAAGGTCACGCGTGACGAGATGATGGTCGAGTACGATGCCGAGTACCCCGAGTACCATCTGGCCGAGTCGAAGGGCTATGCAAGCCCCGAGCATATCGAGGCCATTCGCAAACATGGACTTTGTCCGCTGCACCGCGTGAGCTTTTGCGGAAACTTTCTGCAGACTGAGCGCCTTTTCTAGGCCAATTGTGGAGACAGGGACCTCTGGGGTTTTATAAACCTGCTGGTAGCGGGCCGTATGTAACACCATTGCTGCGTACGGCCCGTTTTTTGAAGGCATTTGGTCAGCTTTTGGTTTGCTTCCGGTACTTACCCGCATGAAAGGTGCCCTCATCATCGGGGCAATGCAGTGTGCGGGAAAGGAGACCCCATGAGTGCCGCAAGCAAAAAGAGCAAGACGCAGCAGCTCAAGGAGCGTTGGGAAAACGGCGAGCTCGACTGCGGGGCGATGACGCCCGAGTTTATCAAGGGACTCAGTCCCCGCGAGCTGGGCATGCTGGGCGAGCTGATCACCATCGACTACTTTAACGAGCGCGGCTACACCTTGCTGGAGCAGGGTTATCGTTGCACCGAGGGCGAGGCCGATCTGGTGCTGCTCGATGAGCTCGACGATGTCGTGGTGATGGCCGAGGTCAAGACCAGACGCGTCGCACTGGATTGCAGCACGCGGGTCTTTCCCGAGGAGGCCGTGGACTCCCAAAAGCAACGCCGCTACCGCCGCATCGCAAGTTGCTATCTCATGGAGCATTATCCGCTCAAGGCGATTCGCTTCGATGCCGTGGGCGTCACCATTCGCGGCGGACATATCGCCGAGATCGAGCACCAGTACAACGCGTTCGATTGGCAGGTGTCGTGATGGCGTTCGAGACGTTTGCCGTTCACGCGGCCTGCATCCGCGGCGTCGAGGCGATTCACGTCACGGTCGAGGTCTCGCTTGCCGGTGGCGTTCCGGGCATCCAGATGCTCGGCATTCCGAGTATGGAGGTGATGGAGTCACGCGGTCGTATTCGCTGCGCGATGCGCTCCGCCGGGTTCGAGATCCCACGCTCGGGCATTACCGTTAACCTGGCACCCGGCGATATCCGCAAGACCGGTAGCGGCTTTGACCTGCCCATCGCCATCGCGGTTCTAGCGGCCGATGGGCAGATTCCCCGTGACAACCTCGATCGCTGCCTTATCGCAGGTGAGCTTGGTCTGGACGGTACGGTGCTTCCCGTCAAGGGCGAGGTGGCGTTTCAGCTGCTGGCTCGCGACATGGGGCTGTCTTTTATCGCCGGCAGGTCAGACCAGCATGTGCCACTCGCGGGCGTGGATTGTGGATTCATCGATCATTTGTCTCAGCTTGCCCATGGCATGGGCGATGCCGCGCAGCACTACTTGGATTCCGAGGGCGTCGAGGCGACCTTTGAGCCCGAGCTCGACTATGCCGATGTACTGGGGCAGGAGGTCGCCAAGCGCGGCATGGCGCTTGCGGCGGCAGGAGAACTCGGCTTGCTCATGATTGGGTCCCCGGGATCGGGCAAGACGATGCTCGCACGCCGTATGACCGGCATCCTGCCCGAGCTTTCCGTCGAGGATCAACAGGAGGCGCTGTGCATCCATTCGGTTTTGGGCGAGAACATTGATGGCTTGTTGGCGGGGCACCGGCCCTTCCGCAGTCCCCATCACAGTATTTCGACCGCAGGCCTTATCGGCGGCGGACGCCCGGTGCACCCGGGTGAGATCAGCCTTGCTCATGGCGGCGTGCTATTTTTGGACGAGCTTGCCGAGTTTCCCACGGGTGTGCTGCAGACGCTGCGTCAGCCCATCGAACGCGGCTACGTCAGGATCGTACGCGTCGATGGGGCTTTTTCCTTCCCGTCGCGCTTTCAGCTGCTGGCTGCGAGCAATCCCTGCCCCTGCGGCTTTTTGGGCGATCGCGAGGTACCGTGTCGCTGCTCGGCGGCGATGGTCGAGCGCTATCGGTCTAAACTGCGCGGTCCTTTGGCCGACCGTATCGATATGATGATCGATGTGACCCGTCCCGACCCTCAGGTGATTATCGAGGGCGCGGAGGGTATGTCGTCGGCCGAGTTACGTGACTACGTTGTGCGCGGTCGCGCCTTTCGCGCCTGGCGCGAGTCCCGTATGGACGATGCGGATGCCGAGGCCGAGGATGACGAGACGCGGTCCATTGACGGCGTCGTTTCGACCTTCGAGCTCGATGATGCGGCGGAGAAGTGTGTGCTCGGCCTGTCGAAGCGCACGCATCTCACGGGCCGCGGTATCGTGCGCCTGGTGCGTATCGCGCGTACAATCGCCGACGTCGCCGAGAGCGAGCAAGTGACGCAGGACCACGTGCTCGAGGCGGCGATGTACCAGGGAAGGAGGGACCAATGATGGCCGAGGGGACCTTCGAGCTGCATCCAGGCGATGCGTTGTATCCCGAGACCGTTTTGGAGCTTTCTGATATACCCCAGACGCTTTATGTGCGCGGCAACCCCGAGGCTGTCTCTTATACACATCTCCGAGCCCACGAGACATGCGCAGATCTCG
>CABSMK010000209.1 GCA_902478825.1 uncultured Collinsella sp. | reverse complement strand
CCCCCAGCACCAGGCCCACGAGCGGGCACAGGACGATGGGGCGGAACGCGTAGAGGGTGCCGAGCTGGTAGTCGAGGCATCCAAACGCTCCGACTAAGCCGACGAGGATTGCTTGGACAAGCATAATTCCTCCCAATAAGGAATCTCGAACCGTCATCCCTCCCGTCGCGCGCGTTGTTGATATCAATTCCGGGAATTCGATTACACGGCTCGAAGCGTACCTGGTGTGCTGCTAACACCCATGCCAGGCACAAATGATTTGATACCAATTATAGGTATGCAGGTTTTTACTATTTAATACCACTCGCTCAGCGGGGTGTTTTTTACCGTAAACGGCAGACGCATCCCATCAGGCACGTTCCTTGTTTCGATAGCGGACAAGCGCCACCAAAAAGCCATCGCCAAAGGCATCAGATGCCAAGTTGGCCACAATCACCAAAACGATAATCGCCGCGCCCAAAAGCTCGTTCCAGCGAAAGACCTCGCCAAAGAGGAGCGCCGACCAGCAGGGAGCGAGCACGACCTCGCTCATGCAGACTAAGTTGGCTGCAAACGCATTGGTGCGCGCGATCCCCTTGGCATACAGCACGCTCGCAAGGCCGCTGCAAAAAAGGCCATGCACCAGCATAAGCCCCCACTCAAATGGTCTCACGGAGTCTAGGGCCCCGGCAAAATAGACGATCGGCAGCATCGAGATACCGCAGGAGATGAGCGAGGAAACCATGGGCGACGCATCGGGGCGAGAGTTCAAAAAGAAACACAGCCCAAAGGTGGCTCCCGAAATGACGGCAAGCAGGTTGCCGAGCATGCCCTCGGCGCTCAAATCGCCTAAAAAGAAAAGTCCCATACCCGTAAAAGCAACCAACACGGAGGCAATCTTCGCAGGCGAGGGCAACGTGCGAGTTGCGAGCGACTGATACACGATAACAAAAATCATCGAGGTGTACTGCAGGACGATCGCGTTGCCGACCGTCGTGAGCTGGTTGGCAAAGTTAAACGTGGTGCCCGTCACGAAGTTGCAGACGGCCACAAGGACAATAAGACGGCTGACGCGGAGGACGGGCCTACCGACGAGCAGGATAAAGAGCGCCATAAATATTGCCGTAACGGCACCGATCAAAAGAGCTGACTGCGAATTGGCGCGAACGAGGATGCCGATAAAACTCCACAAGAGCGCCGTGCCAAATAGATACATCGCCCCGCTCACGCCATTATCGGGTGGATTGTCAGATCGAATCACGAAGCACCTCCAGCTAGCTTTCGGTAATAAAAAACGGCGACCGCAATGGGTCGCCGTTTCCCTTGGGGGCAGAATAGAACGCAGGAACCTACGCCAGCACGCCGAAGAACGCGCCGACGATGCCCACGGCCATGGTGGCCACGATCAGCACCATGGGGTTGATCTTCTTGGACAGCAGCCAGTAGTACAGCCAGAAGGCGATCATGCCGAGCATGCCGGGCATGATGCCGTCCAGGATGTCCTGGAGGGTCTGGGCGTCCTCGCCCGAGCCGATGGCCACCGGGATGCTGGCCCAGAACATGTCCTTGCACATGGCGCCCACGACCATGACGCCCACGATTCCCACGCAGGTCATGATCTTCTGCATGAGGCCGGTCCTCTGGGCCTCGTCCAGGAAGCCCACGCCCAGCTCGTAGCCCTTGACGGCGCCCCAGACGCGCAGCGCGAAGCCGGGGACGTTGTAGATGAGCAGGAAGGCGATGGGGCCGAAGGGGTTGCCGGCCTGGCACAGGCTGATGCCCACCGCGGCGGCGACCACGCGCAGCGTCGACAGGAAGATGGAGTCGCCGATGCCGGACAGCGGGCCCATGAGGGCGGCCTTGACGTCGTTGACGCTCTCGGGCTCGATCTCACCGCGGGCGACCTTCTCCTCCATGGCCATCGCGATGCCGCCGACGAACGGGGCGAACTGGACGGTGATGTTGAAGAACGCGCAGTGGCGGTGCAGGGCCTCGGCGTAGTCGTCGGGGCGGCCGGCGTAGATCTTCTTGAGCATGTTGGCGACCATCAGGCAGAAGGCGATGTTCATCTGCTTGTAGTAGGTCCAGGAGAACTCCATGCCCAGGGCGCCGACGTTGACGGCGCTCTTGACGAGGTCGGAGCGCGTGATCTTGTTCTCGGGACTAGAAGTCATCGTCCTCATCCCCTTCCGCGGAGAGCTGGGGCTGGGCTCCGCCCAGGCCGAGCAGGTCGAACTTGTCGATGCCGATGATGATGGCGATCAGGGCGACGCCCAGGACGGGCACGTTGGCGTAGGAGCACAGCAGGAAGCCCAGGAAGTAGAAGGGCACGAGCTGCTTGGTGAGCACAAGGCGGCCGAGCATGGCGAAGCCCATGGCCGGCAGGATGTTGGCGGCAACGCCAAAGCCGTCGATGATGAAGGGCGGGATGAAGTCGAGCAGGCCCTGGATGGCGTCGGAACCCAGATAGAAGGCGCCGCCGCACAGCAGGAAGTACTCGACGCAACCCCAAATTCCAATTCCCCAATGAACGGCGTAGATGCCTTTGAGGTTTCCCTTGAGGGCAAACTTGTCTGCCATGTCGACAAACACGGGGAACAAGGCATTGGTAATGTTGCCGATCGTCAGCGAAAGGACGGCGATGGGCATGGCGAGCGCGATGGCCGTCTCGGTGCCCTGGCCGAGCTGAATGGCAAACGCGCAGGCGAGCACACCGCCGACGGTTTCATTAGGCGGTACGTAGGCGCCGATGGAAATCGAACCCATGAAC
>CABSMK010000208.1 GCA_902478825.1 uncultured Collinsella sp. | reverse complement strand
GAGATGTGTATAAGAGACAGGAATGATTGCTGAACCCCGCCCTTTTTCATTACTGATGGCTGACCGGGGCGCCGCAGTTTTGGCAGAAGGATGCGTTTACCTCCAACATTGAGCCGCACTGAGCGCAAAAATGAGCGGACTCAACTGGCTGAGCATCATCGACCGCGGTCGGCGTCTGCTGACGCGGTGGAACCTGCTGCACGGGAGGCATTTGCTGGTACGGATTGGACTGCGGAGGCTGAGGCTTATTCGACGATTCCTTGTTCAAGATAACGGCAAAGGCAACAGCCGCGACACCGCCAAATACAACTAGCAAAACGAGAAGATCGAATACACTAAGGCCTATCATCGCAAATCAGCTCCTCATGTAGCGAAAGATGACGGATGCCGAGATTTTATCGCCGCGCCGCAAGCCCCTCCTAGTGCGCAACACCCGGGCACGACCAGTCTTTTTGAGATTGGGGCGTGGCAAGCGTATGTCTTCGGGGTATAAGACGGCTAATTGTATGCCGCCCTATGAAAGGAACCCTTATGCCCAGCGTTGCCGTTCTTGCCGCCGATGGCTTTGAAACGATTGAATGCCTGACCATGGTCGATGTCATGCGTCGCGGCGGCGTGCGCGCCACGCTCGTCTCGATCATGCCCACCCGCGAGGTCGTAAGCTCGCTGCAGATTCCCGTCACTTGCGACGCGCTCTTTGACGAGATTAACTTTGACGAGTATGACTGCGTCGTACTGCCCGGCGGTCTGCCCGGCGCCACCAACCTGCGCGCCGACCAGCGCGTCTGCGACGTAGTCTGCGAGTTCGCCGCGACCAAGCATGTTGCCGCCATCTGCGCCGCTCCGTTTATCCTGGGCGAGCTTGACCTGCTCGAGGGACGCCACGCCACGTGCTTCCCCGGCTTTGAGAAGAGCTTCCCCGAGGGCGCCTATACCGGCGACAAGGTCACGCACGACGGCAACATCATCACCGCCAGCGGCATGGCCCAGTCGCTCCCCTTTGCGCTCGAGCTGCTGCGTACGCTCGCCGGCGACAAGGCTGTCGAGAAGGTTGCCGAGGGCATTCAGCTATGATTTTGGCTTCGCAATCACCGCGCCGCATCGAGCTGATGCGCGAAGCGGGCTACGACATCCGCGTCATTCCCGCTGACATCGACGAGACTCCTTTTGATGACGAGGCCCCGCTTACGCTTGTCGAGCGCTTAGCTCGCGCCAAGGCTGCCGCCGTTGCCTCCGAGCATGCCGATCCCAGTGAGCTGACCATCGCGGCCGACACCATCGTCACCTTCGATGGCAAGATTTTAGGTAAGCCGGCAAACGAGGACGAAGCCCGCACCATGCTCCACGAGCTCTCGGGGCGCACGCACCAGGTCGCAACCGGCGTCTGCATCGTTAGAGCCGGAGACGCCACAGCCCCGCATGCCGCCGAGAGCCTGTCGTTTGTCGATGTGACCGACGTGACGTTCTATGAGCTCACCGACGAGCAGATTGAGCGCTACGTCGCCTCGGGCGAGCCCATGGACAAAGCCGGCGCCTACGGCATCCAGGGCGTCGGCGGGCGCATGCTCGTACATGATATTTCGGGCGACTTCTACAACGTGGTGGGCCTGCCCATCGCACGCGTCGCGCGCGCGATTCAAAAACTATCCTAATTGCATCTGGCGCTGGGTATCCCCCAGCGCCTACAATTTCGGCGTACCGTACGGATCCCGACCGGGCATAAGGCCCGGCGGAAAACCGATAGGAGTAAAACATGGATACACTGCTTGAGGCCATTGACGTTTGCGATGTCGATGGCTTTTGCTTTGGCAACTATACGGACGAGGAGGCCGGCACCGGTTGCACCGTAATCGTGGCACCCGAGGGCGCCACCGGCGGTGTTGACGTTCGCGGCGGTGCTCCGGCATCGCGCGAGACCGACCTGCTGCGTCCCGAGAACACCGTGGACAAGGTCCACGCCGTCTGCCTTTCGGGTGGATCGGCCTTTGGTCTGGAGGCCGCAAGCGGCGTCGCCCGTGAGCTCGAGAGCCGCGGCATCGGCCTTCCCGTCGGTCCCACGCAGGTGCCCATCGTGTGCTCCAGCTGCATCTTCGACCTCGCCTTTGGCGACCCCACCGTACGCCCCGACATTGAGGCTGGCATCTCCGCCGTGCGTGAGGCGCTCGACAACACCCCCACCGCGCTCGAGCAGGGCAATGTAGGTGCCGGCACCGGTGCCACCGTGGGCAAGCTCATGGGCCCCGCCACCTGCATGAAGGCCGGCCTGGGCGCTGCCGCCGTGGCACTCGGCCCCGTCAAGGTGGGCGCCGTGGTCTCGGTCAACGCCTGCGGCAATGTCGTCGACCCCTTCACCGGCGAGTGGGTCGCCGGCATGCGTGCCGCAGCAGATAGCGACCAGATCGTTGACATGGAGCTCGCCGCCTTTGCCGCCGCCGGCTCTATGCAGATGCCGCTCGACCGCACCAACACCACCATCAGCTGCATCGTCACCAACGTTGAGCTCACCAAGGCCCAGGCCACCAAGGTCTCCCAGATGGCCGCAGACGCCTATGCCCACGCCATCCGCCCCACGCACACCACCAACGACGGCGACACCATCTACACCCTCGCCAGCGGCAAACTAGACGCTCAGACAAGCGCCGCCGTACCCCTAGACCTGCTGGGCATGCTCGCCGTAAGGGCCCTACAGACCGCCATCGTAAACGGAGCCAAAACCTGTCTCTTATACACATCTGACGCTGCCGACGAATAGAGAGGTGTAG
>CABSMK010000207.1 GCA_902478825.1 uncultured Collinsella sp. | reverse complement strand
TGCGCATGTCTCGTGGGCTCGGAGATGTGTATAAGAGACAGTGATGGTGCACACCAGATCAACCGTGTCGCCCGGGCGCACCGGACGCTTAAAGCGCACCTTGTCCAGACTCGTGTAGAACGGCGTCGCGCCGCGCGCCTCCTCATCGCCCATCAGCAGCACGCAGCAGTTCTGGGCGAGCATCTCGCACTGGATCACGCCGGGGACGACCGGGTTTCCCGGAAAATGCCCCTGCAAAAAGTACTCGTCGCCCGTAATCGTGATCTTGCCGTGGGCCTCGTCGCCCACTAGCTCGGCTTCGTCGAGCAAAAGCATCGGCTCACGATGCGGCAACAGCTTCTTGAGCTCTTCTTTGTTCATGGATATCACCTATCCGATCCTCATGAGGCAGCTGCCAAACTCCACGAGGTCGCCGTCGGTCACGCAGATCTCGAGCACCTCGCCATCCACCTCTGCCGTCACCTCGTTGAGAACCTTCATGGCCTCGATGATGCAGAGGGTCTCGCCGGCCTTGACCTTGGAGCCCACGTGCACAAACGGTTCGTCGCCCGGCGCCGGGGCAGCATAGAAAACGCCGACCATGGGAGCGGTCACCTCGGTGCCCTTGGGCTCCGGTGCGGCGGCAGGTGTCTGCGCGGCGGGTTCCGGTGCGGTGGCAGGCATGGCGACAGGAGCCACCGCCGGAGCAGTCACGGCACCCGGCATAGGCATGGGCACGGCGACCGGCTGCGTGGCGCTCGCGCGCTCGAGTTCGACCGCGGTGCCATCGGGCTCCTCAACGCGTACGCGCGTGAGGCCGCGGTCCTCCATAACATCGGCTATCTCGGCAAGTCTTTTGGAATCCATGCTCTAGCTCCTCGTATATCTACGCAGCGCGATGGCGGCGTTGTGCCCGCCAAAGCCCAGGTTGGTCGAAAGCGCCCAGGTAAGGTCGGCGCGAACCGCGCGATTGGGCGTGTAATCAAGATCGCAGGCGGGATCGGGCGTGTGGTAGTTAATGGTCGGCGGCACCACGCCCTGCTCGAGCGCCATGGCACATGCCATGACCTCGATGGCGCCCGTGGCACCGATCATATGGCCGGTCATCGACTTGGTCGACGAGACGTGCGCGGCGCGTGCCGCATCCTCGCCGAGCGCCCGTTTGATGCCCGCCGTCTCGGACGAATCGTTGAGTTTGGTCGAGGTGCCGTGGGCATTGATGTAGAGGCCCTCGGAAGGCTTAACGTCGCCCTCGGCCACCGCCAGCGATATCGCACGGGCAATACCTGCCGCGTCCGGGTCGGGGCTCGTGATGTGATAGGCGTCATCGGTGTTGCCGTAGCCCACGACCTCGGCATAAATGTGTGCACCGCGGGCCTGTGCGTGCTCCATGCCCTCGAGCACGAGCACACAGGCGCCTTCGCCCATCACAAAGCCGTCGCGGTCTGCATCGAACGGACGGCATGCCGTCGACGAGTCAGGATTAGTGGTGAGAGCACGGCAGGACGTAAAGCCCGCAACGGCATCGGGGATGATTGCGGCCTCGGCGCCGCCAGCCAGGATTGCATCGGCATAGCCGTGCTTGATGGCGCGGAACGCCTCGCCCACGGCATGGGCCGAGGTCGCGCACGCGGTCACCACGGGCAGGGTCGGGCCCTTTGCCTTGTGACGGATCGCGATATTGCCCGATGCCATGTTGGGGATCATCATCGCGATCATATAGGGCGATGCACGGCGAGGCCCGCGATCGGCGATCGTGTGAACGTTGTCGACAAGCGTCTGCATGCCGCCCACGCCTGAACCCACGTAGACGCCCAGGCGCTCGCAATCGATGGCGCCCTCGACATCAAAGCCCGCATCGTGCATGGCCTCGTCCGACGCTGCCAGGGCAAACTGGACGCAGGGGTCCAGGTGCTTGGCGTCACGCTTGCCAAAGTACTCGTTGCCGTCAAAGCCCTTGACCTCGGCCGCCACCTTAACCGCATACGCATCGGTATCGAAGTGCGTGATCGGGCCGATGCCGCACGTGCCGGCGCACATTGCCGCCCAGGTGGCAAGCGCGGTGTTGCCGAGCGGCGATACGGCACCGATGCCGGTGATTGCAACTCTCTGTTCCATCATGGTCTCCTCATCCAAGCCGTTCTTCGGCTCTGGTTTCTACATCGCCATTCCGCCGTCGACGCGCACGACCTCGCCCGTAATGTAGGCAGCCGCATCGCTCGCTAAAAAGCGCACCACACCGGCCACTTCCTCGGGCTGCGCCATACGCTTAAGGGGAATCTGCTCCTCGCACGCCGCACGCACCTTATCCGATAGCTTTGCCGTCATATCGGTCTCGACAAACCCGGGTGCGACCGCGTTCACTCGTACGCCGCGGGGCGCAAGCTCGCGCGCTACCGCCTTGGTCAGGCCGATCACGCCCGCCTTGGAGGCAGCGTAGTTAGCTTGCCCGGCATTGCCCATCAGGCCCACGACCGAGCTCATGTTGACGACGCAGCCGCCGCGCTGGTGCATAAAGGTCTTGGTGAGCGCGCGCGTCGTATTGAACGTGCCCTTGAGATTGACATCGAGCACGCGGTCGAAAGCATCGTCACCCATACGCATGAGCAGGCCGTCGCGTGTGATGCCGGCGTTGTTGACGAGCGCCCAAATGGAGCCAAAGTCGTTGAGGACCGTCTCCATGCATGTGTTGACGGCGGCGGGGTCGGCCACGTCACATTGATATGCGCGCGCCGTGGCGCCAGCCGCCTCGCAGGCCTCGCGCGTCTCGCGCGCCGCATCGACGCTGCCGGCATAGACGAC
>CABSMK010000206.1 GCA_902478825.1 uncultured Collinsella sp. | reverse complement strand
CAGACGCCGCCAAAAACGGCGGCCTCGGCATCCGCAGACTCCATGGCATGCAGCACGCGCTCGACCGTCTGGGCATCGATGCAATCGTCGGCGTCCACAAAAAAGACGGTCCCGCCCACGGCGGCATCGATGCCGGCATTTCGAGCACACGAGACGCCCGCGTTTTCCTGGTCAATCACCAGTACGCGATCGTCGGCCTGCGCGATCTGGCGCAACACGTTCAACGAATCATCGGTCGAACCGTCGTTGACGCAGACAACCTGAATCGAACGCTCAGACTGGGCCAACAGCGAATCGAGGCATCGCTGAATGGAGCGCGCAGAGTTGTAAACGGGGACGACAATGGTAGCTTTAGGACACGAGGCCTCTCCCATGCCGACCTACCCCCTCAGCGATTCGATGAGGAAAGCGGCGACCACGCCTGGGCCTCCAACCGAGGCGTAATACTTAGCACGCCCCAAGGCACCATCCGTCGCAAAGCTCGGATGCTCGTCAACCCAGCCCTCAGGATCTTTGAGGATAGCAGCGAGATTTGCGCGCTTCCACGGCTTGAGGTCGTCAAGCGAAAACTCCCCGGCGTCCAAGGCAGCTTGGAACTCCTTGGCCATCTGAACCAGGAACTCCTTATAGAACTTGGGCGCCAGGCGCACGTAGTTCCACATGTACGAATCGTACTTAATGAGCTGATTGAACTTGAGCATGCGCGCGACGTCATCACTTGCGTGATCACGGGCATAATCCTCTCGAATCCAACGCTCAATCTCGGCATACTCGGTATTGACGCAAAAGACCTTAGCCGAAGAATTGACCGAGGAATTCTCGTTGTCCTGGCGATACGACAACACGGCATCATGCAGGTAAACAGCCTTATCGGCACACGCGATAACCTTAAAGGCGAATGACGTGTCCTGAAAGGATGCCCCTGGAGTCGGCAAGAACTTGATGCCGTTGCGCTCAAGAAAATCGCGACGGTACACGGCCGACCAAATCGACGGCTTTTGCTTAAAGAACTGCGTCGTGTCGCTCGGGTGCACCGGCTTGTCGCAGTCCTTGGCCTTAAACATCTCGTGCAGCGAACGGCGCTCCTCGGGCTTGGACCAGTAGAAATCAAAGTTCGCCTTCGTAAAGTCGGCATTATTGCTATCGGCGGCCGAGACAAGCTTTTCGAGTGCGTCGGGCGCCATAAAGTCATCGGACTCCAAGATGCCAACGTACTTGCCACGCGCCATCTCCAGGCCGTGGTTCATCGAGTCGCCGTAGCCGCTGTTGGCCTTGTCGATCATCTTGACGCGCCCATCGCGCTCCATATACTCGCGGATAATCGCCGGCGAGTTGTCGGTCGACCCGTCGTTAATGCAGATGATCTCAATATCCTTGAGCGTCTGCGCCAGGGCGGAATCGAGGCACTCGCGCAGGTAGCGCTGAACATTGTAAATGGGAATAAGCAGCGACAGAACAGGGCTGCCAGAGACGTTAGTAGACAAATGTGCTCCTTAGGAAATACCTGTCGTTTCATGGTATCAAAGGGTCAGCGCGCCAGCGGGCGTTTATATAATCTATGGAGCCTCTTGCGGGCAAAGCAGCCCCACGTCATGCGGCGGGCCCATGGCAGGTTCCTGCGTTTTATTCAAAGCTTGCCGCCAAGGTGCGCCGAGCCTTTACAATAGGACAGTCCCAAGGACGTATTCGGTAGCTTCCGTGCAGCGCTCGCCCGCCGCGCGTGAAAGGATATATTGCCCCATGCCTTCAACCCTTCCCGCCCCCATCGACAAGCTCGCCATCGTTGTCGTCACCTATAAGCGCCAGGAACTCCTGGCCAACCTGTTCGACTCTATGACCAAGCTCACTGCCGCGCCCTGGCGCATCGTGATTGTCGATAACGAAAATTCGCGCGAGACCGAGGCCATGTGCGCCGCATTTAACGAGCGCCTGGCCAACCTGTGGGGCATCGACACCGAGCAGCCCGACGCGCAGGGCGGCACCGACCGCGTCATCTACGCACCACAGCTCGAAAACGGCGGCGGTGCAGGTGGCTTCTCCGCCGGCACCAAATGCGCCTACGACCTGGGCGCCCAGTGGTTCTGGGTGATGGACGACGACGTGCTCGTCATCCCCGAAGGCATCGAACGCTTGGCCAAGTGGACCGACCGCTACGATGTTATCCAGGGTTCGCGCCTGGACTTTGATGGCGGCGCCTTCTTTTGGCAGTACCAGCTCATCCTTTCGCTCGGCATCCCTAACCCCATCGCCAAGTGGGACCTGGGACCCGAGGGCTACCGCGCCATGAACCAGCTATGCTTTGAGGGCGGCATGTTCTCGCGCCGCGTGGTCGACAAGATCGGCCTGCCCGATGCGCGATTCTTCATCTACGGCGACGATGCCTGCTACGGCTACGTAGCCAGCCAACACTTCTCCGCCGCCGTTGTGGCCGACGTGGTTCTCAAGCGCGCCCGCGCCGTCTCTAACTGGGATATCGCCGGCAAGCGCCAGCTCAACTCTACGAGCGACACCAACCGTTACTACATCATGCGCAACCGAGGCTTCCTCGCTCGCTATATGCAGATCTACGGTGACTACCACCCCATGCTGTTCCGCCTGGGCAATGCCGCGACCTTCTGCAAGGAATTCATTCGCCTGGCTGCGGTCGATAAGTGCTTTAAGACCGGCATTCCGGCGCTGCGGCGCGGCATGAAGGACGCCCGCAAGATCATCAAGGATCCCAACTGGAAGCCCATGCCGCCCATGAAGCTGTCTCTTATACACATCTCCGAGCCCACGAGAC
>CABSMK010000205.1 GCA_902478825.1 uncultured Collinsella sp. | reverse complement strand
ACCTCTGATACCAAATTAGCGAGCTGCGGACTCGAGCAGTGCCTTGACCTCGGCAGCGGTGTTGCAGGCGAGCGCCTTCTCGGCGAGCTCGTCGCACTCGGCCTTGGTCCACTGGCTGATGGTCTTGCGGGCGCGCAGGATGGACGGAGCGCTCATCGAGAACTCCTCCAGGCCCCAGCTGATCAGCAGCGGCTCGAGCAGCGGATCGGCAGCGGCCTCGCCGCACATACCGACCATGATGCCGGCCTTCACACCGCTCTCGATGATGTTCTTGAGCGAGCGGAGCACGGCGGGATAGTAAACCTGGTACAGGTTGGAGATGGTGTCGTTGCCACGGTCGGCGCACATGGTGTAGCCGATCAGGTCGTTGGTGCCGATGGAGAAGAAGTCGGCGACCTCGGCAAGACGGTCTGCGAGCAGCGAAGCGGCGGGCGTCTCAACCATAATGCCGACCTCGATGTTCTCGTTGAACTTGCGACCCTCTTCGGTCAGCTCGGCCTTGCACTGCTCGACGAGCTCCTTGACAGCCAAGACCTCCTCGACGCAGGTGACGAGCGGGATCATGATCTTGACGTCACCGAAGGCGCTAGCGCGCAGCAGAGCGCGGAGCTGGACCTTGTACTGGTCGGGATTGGCCAGGCAGTAACGCACGGCGCGGAAGCCCATGAAGGGGTTATCTTCCTTGACCATGTGCAGATACGGAATCTCCTTGTCGCCACCCACATCGAGCGTGCGGATGATGACCGGAGCACCCTTGAGCGCGCTGGCGACCTTACGGTAGGCGTTGAACTGCTCCTCCTCGGAAGGAAGCTCAGCAGAGTCCATGAACAGGAACTCGGAGCGGAATAGACCGATGGCCTCGGCGTCGTGATCGAGCGCGTTGGGCACGTCATCGGGGTTACCGATGTTGCAAGCGATGATCTTCTTGATGCCATCGGCAGTCACGGACGGCTTGCCACGGAAGGCCTCGAGGGCCGCCTTCTCGGCAGCGAAGGCCTCGGCCTTGGCGGTATAGGCAGCGAGCGTCTCCTCATCGGGATCGGCCTCGACGATACCCTTGCCGCCGTCGACGACAACGGTCATACCGTTGCGCAGCGCGGTGCAGCTGTTGGAAACCGAAAGGACAGCCGGGATCTCGAGGGCGCGCGCAATGATCGCGGAGTGCGACGTGCGGCCACCGGTCTCAGTGACGATACCGGCAACGTGGGCCTTATCGATCGTGGCGGTCATGGACGGCGTGAGGTCGTGCACGACAACGACGGTGTTCTCGGGCAGGACGGAGAGGTCGACGACCTCCTTGCCCAGCAGCTCGGCCAGAATACCGGTGCGGATGTCGGCGATGTCGGCCGCGCGCAGACGGAACATCTCGTCGTCCATGGACAGGAACATGTTCTCGAACATGGTCGAGGTGTCCATGAGCGCCTGCTCGGCGCAGGTACCGCCGTCAATGGCGGCGTTGATGGCGTCGGTCATGCCCGGGTCCTGAGCCAGGACAATGTGTCCGCTCATGATCTCGGCCTCGGCCTCGCCCACCGTCTCCTTCATGTGGTCGGCCTGAGCCTGGGTCTTCTCGCAGAAGACCGAAAGAGCGGACTGATAGCGCTCCTTCTCTGCTGCCGAATCAGCAACCTCATGCGGCTCAAACGTCAAGTCGGGATCGACGGCGACCATGACGGTGCCGATACCGATGCCCTCGGAAGCGTTGACTCCCTGATACATTCCCATTCCTCTCTCCGTGTCATGTGATAAAGCGTTTTGCCATATCCATGACAAAAGAGCGCAGCTACCTTACAACAGGTCACTGCGCCCCCAAATATGAACTTAGTTGTTCAACATGCGACCCGTTTGAGTTCTACTCGCCAAGACCGCTCTTGATGAGCTCGATGGCAGCAGCCAGAGCCTCGGCCTCGTCAGCGCCGTCACACTTGACCTCGACCTCGGTGCCGCAGGGGATACCAGCAGCCATGAGGGCCATCGGGGACTTGCCGTTGACCTCCTTCTCGGGGGTGACGACCGTCACGTCGCAGGCGTACTTGCCCATGGTGGAGGCGAAGAGGCCAGCCGGACGCATGTGAAGACCCTGAGGATTAACGAGGGTAGCCTTCTCAGAAACCATAATTGACTCCTTTTTTTGTGTTTAACCCCTGTCGACCATGCGACAGGAGCCATATTCACGACGTTGTTTATATTAACTCACATCAAACGGTTTTTCATTATGTTTCGGACGAATTGTTGGACAGATGTGTTTGTCGTCCGCTTGCTCGCCCACAGGGGGCCGGGCGCGGCCAGTGAGATTTCCTGCTCTACAGTCCTGCTCGCACGAAGAGCACATTAAGTGCTCTTCGGCTCGTGCGGAACTCGCGATAAATCTCACTGGCCGCGCCCGGCCCCCTGTGGGCGAGCAAGCTGCAGAAACTCGGTCGGTCCAGAGCAATATCGTGCGAACGGAATTCTGGCTAATGATCTGTTCGCGACAATGACTCGATAGGTAGCCCCCTCTATGCCCTTTTATAAGTTGCGGTGAAATAGGGATTGAATTTGGGGTTGAATCGTTTAAACAGTCCCTATTTCACCGCAACTTATGGGAGGGATAGAAAAAAGGCGGGGGCTCCTAGTGGAGTCCTCGCCTTTTGTGCAGAGGGCGATGTTATTCGCGAACTGCGGGATTAGATCAAGCGGGCGTTGATCGTCTTGGCGATCTCGGCGGCGTCGGTGGAACCCTTGACGGTGGCACGGAAGTCCTCGTCCATGAGCGCCTCGGCGACCTTGGACAGGATCTTGACTGTCTCTTATACACATCTCCGAGCCCACGAGACATGCGCAGATCTCGT
>CABSMK010000204.1 GCA_902478825.1 uncultured Collinsella sp. | reverse complement strand
GAATCCTTAAGGTCATAGCGCTGGGAAATCTCGCGCGTGGTCTGCTGGAAGGCGTTGTCGACCTCTTGCATGTTGACCTCGGACACGACGTCGAAGCTGGAATCTTTAGCCATGATGTTTCCTTTCGCGTACGAGCGGCTTAGTAGCTATCGTACGAATAGTCAATAGAATCGGTGGGTGTCTGACCGTCAGTTGCGGTATCGGCGCCATCCGTGGACTGGGCATCGGTAACGTCGGTGGTATCGGCACCATCGGTGGTATCGGTACCATCAGAACTTTCACCATTCTCGGAATCAGTCGTCTCCTTCTTGGGAACGGTGATCGTCACACGCGCCACGCCCGAGGTCTTGGTATCGTAACGAACCTTTTCACCGTTCTTGGTAACGGTGACATCGGAAGGCTTGGACGTGGTGATCTCGATCGAGGACTCGGGCGAGTACTCCTGCTCAAAGGGGCCAGTCGCCTGGGCGCCATAGACCGACTTTCCGTCGACCTTGACCTCAATCCACGCGGTCTTTCCCTTGGCAACGGAGACCTTGACCTTCGTGACCTCGTTCTCTTCCTTCTTGGCCGTCGTCTTGGTGGCGTCCGAATCAGTCGACTCATCCGTCGCCTCATCGGTGTCTTCATCCTCGTCGACCGTTTCGGTCTTCTTAGAAGACTTCTTGGTCGTCGTCTTGGTAGCAGTGGGCGTCTCGGGCGTGGTCTCGGGCGCCGAAGATGCGCAGCCGCGCAGAAGCACCACGATGAGCACAATCAACAGCAGCGCAACGGCACCGATGCCGGCGTAGACGATACGCGGATCGAGCCCGTTGTTTTGAGGAGTACGTGATCCGCCGCGTCCACGACTGGAACTGCTGCGGCCGCCTCCCTGAGGCATACGACCACGATTGCTATCGGAACGGCCACGATAGCCACCCTGGCCCTGAAGGCTGCGCTGACCCGAGCGGGGCGCAAGTTCACCGCGGCCTTGATAGCCACGCTGTCCCGCACGCGGAGCCGAAGAGCGCTGGCCATACGGCTGCGATTGAGAGCGAAGACGCGGCGTCACCTGTGTGGTATCGGCATCCGCATAGCCACCGCGAGAGCGTCCGGTGGAGACACCACGGTAACCGCGATCGGAATAGCCGCCGTCGCCGTAGCCGGCACGAGGGTCACGCGCCACGCCGCGAGCAGCGGGGAGTGCGCGGTCCTCGGGCATCGGCGTACTGCGGAACCGGTCACGCTGCGAGCGAATCTCCTCGCCCGAACCCGTCTCGGTAATATAACCGGCCTGCTGAGGACGCTGTCCATAGCGGGTCGAACGACCGCCCTGAACCATCAGGAAGCGCCCGTTATCGACCGAGGAACGCGAATTAACGTAGCCAGCGGCGTCCTGAAAACGACCGCCCTGCTGCGACGTCTCGCGTTCGTATGCCATCAGATCGTCAAAGTAGGCATTGACGACCTCGCGCGGATTGAGGCCCAAAAAGCGAGCATAGCTCGAAATCATGCCCTGCGCATAGCCGCGCGGCGGCATCGAAGCAAAGTTACCGGTCTCGAAAAACTCGATGATCTGCGGCCTGATTTTGATGGTGTTGGCGACCTGCTGAATGGAAAGGCCCATTCGGCGACGCTGCTCAAGCAGCATGTCACCAAAGCGTGCAGCCATCAGAATCCTCCAAACTCACAATCTTCACGTGCCATCTCGGCGTCGACAGATTCCAGCGCGGCAAGCCCCTCCTCGTCCAATAGGACCTCGCGCGGCTTGGAACCGTCGGGCGGGCCGACGACACCCTTTTCTTCCAGCATATCCATAATACGCCCGGCACGCGCATAGCCAACCTTCAGACGACGCTGCAGGCCAGATGTGGAGCCAAGCTGCGATTCCACCACAATATGGGCGGCTTCCCAAATGAGCGGATCATCGTCTTGCGGCTCGGCGACTCCGGTACGGACAATGCCGCCGCCACCCGCCATGGACATGGAAGCGGGCGCCACGGCAGACAGGATCTCCTCGTGGTAGTCGGGCTCGCTCTGCGACTTGACGAACTCGACGATCTCGTTGATTTCATCATCCGAGACAAAGCAGCCCTGAATACGGCGAGGCTTGCCCCAGTCGACCTTGGAGAACAGCATGTCGCCCAAACCGGTGAGCTTTTCGGCACCCATCTGGTCGATGATGACGCGCGAGTCGATGCCCGTGGCGACGTTAAAGGCGATGCGGTTGGTGATGTTGGCCTTGATGAGGCCCGTCACAACGTTGGAGCTCGGACGCTGCGTAGCCACGATGAGGTGAATACCGGCGGCACGGCCCAGCTGAGCAATACGCACGATCGAGGCCTCGACATCCTTACCGGCGACCATCATCAGGTCCGAGAGCTCGTCGATGATGATGACCAGGTAGGGCATCTTTTGCGGCGGGTTATCGTAATGCTCAAACTCGCCGGCGGCCTGCTTTTCGTTATAGGTCGAGATCTTACGCACATTGAGACGCTCGAAGACCTTCAGGCGACGCTCCATCTCGGACACGGCCCATTGCAGAGCGCTCGCGGCCTGCTTGGGCTCGGTCACTACAGGCACGTAAAGATGCGGCAGACCGTTATAGCCCGCAAGCTCGACGCGCTTGGGGTCGACCATGATCAGGCGAACGTCCTCGGGAAGGGCGCGCATGAGCAAGGTCGTGATGATGGAGTTGATCATGACCGACTTACCGGAACCCGTGGTACCGGCGATCAGCAGGTGGGGCATCTTGGCAAGGTCGGCGACGACCGGCGTACCCTCGGCATCTCGACCGATGGCGAGCTCGAGCGGACCGCCCTTCACATAGGGAAGCACGTCGCCCAGGCTGTCTCTTATACACATCTCCGAGCC
>CABSMK010000203.1 GCA_902478825.1 uncultured Collinsella sp. | reverse complement strand
CTGCGCATGTCTCGTGGGCTCGGAGATGTGTATAAGAGACAGACCTTGTGGCCCTCGGCGGAACGCGCGACAGCGTCGTCGCTCGAGAACACGACCTCGCCCACGGCGGCACCGGGGCTGGCATTAAGACCGCTGGCGAGAGCCTCGTACTTCTTGGAGGCGTCAAACTGCGGGTGAAGGAGCTGGTCGAGCTGCGCGGGATCGATACGGCTCACGGCCTCTTCGCGGGTGATCAGGCCTTCCTCGACCATTTCGATGGCGATGCGCAGGGCGGCGGTGGCGGTACGCTTGCCCACGCGGGTCTGGAGCATCCAGAGCTTGCCCTGCTCGATGGTGAACTCGATATCGCACATATCGCGGTAATGATCCTCGAGCGTCAGGAACACGCGCTCGAGCTCCTCACCTGCGGACTCGAGGCCCGGGGTGGTCTTGAGGTCGGCGATGGGCTCGGTGTTGCGGATACCGGCGACGACGTCCTCGCCCTGGGCGTTGACCAAAAAGTCACCGTAGAACTCCTTGGTGCCGTCGGCCGGATTGCGCGTAAAGGCGACGCCCGTCGCAGAGGTCTCGCCCTTGTTGCCAAAGGCCATGGCCTGGACGTTGACGGCGGTGCCGAGCTCGTCGGAGATGCCGTGCTGTTTGCGATAGATGCAGGCACGCTCGTTCATCCAGCTGCCAAAGACGGCCTGGATGGCAAGGCGTAGCTGAAGCTCCGGGTCGTACGGGAAGACGGGCTTGCCGTCGGCGACCTCGAGCTCGGGATACAGGGCGGCCTCGACGTTGTCGGAGAAAATGCTCTTAAAGGTCTCGACGAGCTCCTGCAGATCTTCGGCCGAAAGCTCGGAATCGACGCGAACGCCGGCGACCAGGCGGGCCTGGGTCAGCGCGTTCTCGAACAGGTCGGCGTCAACGCCCATAACGACGTTGGAGAACATCTGGATAAAGCGGCGGTAGCTATCCCAGGCAAAACGCGGATTTTGCGTCTGGGCAATGAGACCCTGAACGGAGTCGTCGTTGAGGCCCAGGTTGAGGACCGTGTCCATCATGCCGGGCATGGAAAACGGAGCGCCCGAGCGAACCGACACGAGCAGCGGGTCGGAGGCGTCACCGAGCTTCTTGCCGCAGCGGGCCTCGAGGTCCGCCTCGGCGGCAACGATCTCATCGAGCGCGCCTTCGGGCCAGACGTTGCCGGCACCGGAGTACTCGACACAGGTCTGGCAGGTAATGGTAAAACCACCGGGAACCGGCAGGCCGATGCGGCTCATCTCGGCAAGGTTTGCGCCCTTGCCGCCAAGCACGAAGTTCATGGACTTGTCGCCCTCGGTGACACAGGTGCCCTGGGCGTCGGTTCCAAAACGGTAAACCCTCTTGCAATCGCTCACGATACTTCCCCTTCCATGCGCTTACGCACACGACCGTGGTAACGAATCGACCCGCCGGTTACGGGCCGTGAGGGAACTATACGGCGGGCTTTATGCCGACATGAGAAGAGGATGCGCGGTTTGGTAAACGAGGTGAATATGGCGGTAAACGGTAGGTAAAGGTGGTTACCTTATGAAGATACCACTGCAAGAAAATTGCAGGTCAAATGCAAGTTTGTTGCTAAATCGCTTTACCAATATCGTGCATTATTTTTAGGTAGTCTTTTTGAGACGGTGCATTTTTAGCTACCGAAATGAGTTAACTTTGCCGGGCTCGGCGGGCGGCGCGGCGGGCACGGGCTTCCTGGATTTCCTCCAAGTGACTTATGATCTCGGAGGCGCTCTCCTCGATCGCCTTGCCGTCGGTGCGCACCACAAAGCAACCCAGACGCTTCATGAGGGCACGAGCTTCCTCGAGCTCGCTGCGTACACTCTCGGGCTCGGCATAGGAGCCGGCAACGGCACGGGCATAGTCGTCGCCCAGGCGGCTATCGCGAATCTCGGAAATCACATCGACGGTCGAAATCAGACCGAAGAGACGCATCGGATCGACCTTGTAAATCGACTTGGGCGGCTCCATACCGTGCGCCAACGGAACGTTGGCGACCTTGTAGCCCTGATAGGCCAAATACATCGACAGCGGCGTCTTGGATGTGCGCGACACGCCCAGCAGAACGATGTCGGCAGCCGACAGATCATCGCAGCCGCGCCCGTCATCGTGCTCAACGAAGTACTCCATGGCCTCGATGCGGTGGAAATAGCGGTCATCGGTCTTGTGAATCACACCCGCCACTCCTTTTGGCGGCACGCCAATAAGCGAAGACAGCACCGCAAGCGTCGGGCCGATCAGGTCGACCGAGCGAATGTGCAGCATGCCCAAGTAGTCGAGCACGCGAGCACGAAGCGCCGGATCGACGATGGTATGGAACACGGCGATATCGCGATGGTCGGCATCAACTCGCGGGCCCACAAACGACTTGACCTGCTCCACCGAGGTCACCTTAGGCAGACGTAAAACACGAAAAGCCCCTTCATCAAATTGCCCGGACGCCGCAAGCACCACCTCACAAGCGGTATCACCGAGCGAGTCGGAGATAACGATAACGGTGGGACGAGCGGTGACCGGGCAATCCATGCGGGGCTCCTTTTGCGCTTATGCGCAGGCTAGCTTACTTTTTGCGGGCAAGCTCACCGATGTTGGCGATGCCGGAGAAAACGGCCTCGAAGCGGTTGAGCAGCTTAAGGCGATTATCGCGGAGCTGCTCGTCCTTGTCCATGACCATAACCTCGTCGAAGAAACGGTCGATGGGCGCGCGTAGGGCGGCGAGGGCGGCAAACGCGGAAGGATAATCCTCGGCGGCGAGAGCGGCATCGACGGCGGTCTGAGCGGCCTCAGAGGCGTCGGCACTGTCTCTTATACACATCTGACGCTGCCG
>CABSMK010000202.1 GCA_902478825.1 uncultured Collinsella sp. | reverse complement strand
CACCGCTGTCGCCGCCGGCACCGTTGCCATCGGCAACTCCGACGTCTTCGCCGAGACCAAGCTCGAGGCCGATCAAGTCAAGAACCTCGTCGACCACGAGGTCGCCGTCGTGGGCATGGGCCCCGTCGTCTCCAAGAACGTCAAGGTCGACGACCTGTCCCTCGAGCACCTCAAGGGTATCTTCTCCGGTCAGATTACCAACTGGAAGGAGGTCGGCGGCGACGACGCCACCATCGTCGTCCTCAACCGCAAGGCCGGCTCCGGCACCCGCGCCACCTTCGAGGCCGCCGTCTTTGGCGACGAGGCCGTCGACTTTAAGGGCGACGCCGAGCTCGACAAGTCCGGCGACGTCCAGACTCAGATGGGCAGCACCGATAACGCCATCTCCTACCTCGACTTCTCGCACTTCGATGACTCCAAGTTCAACGCCATCAAGGTCGAGGGCGTCGAGCCCAAGAGCAAGAATGTCACTGATGACTCCTTCAAGATCTGGGCTACCGAGCACATGTACTGCTCCAAGGACGCCGACGAGGCCACCAAGGCCTTCCTGGAGTTCATGCTTTCCGACGACGTCCAGGGCAAGCTCGTCGAGGAGCAGGGCTTCATCCCCGTCTCTGCCATGAAGGTCGTCAAGGACGCCAGCGGCAAGGTCTCTGCTAAATAAGTAATCGCCCCGGAAAGGTTTGCAATGGCAAAACAGCTGCCAAAGCGCGACCTTGAGAACGTGGGCCTGGGCGTCACGGGCGCGTGCGTAGCGCTCGTGACGCTTGTCGTTGCCGCGCTCATCTTTATGGTCGCCCAAAAGGGCCTCTCGGCTTTTGTCAAGGACGGCGTCTCGGTCGTCGAGTTTTTCACCGGCACCAAGTGGGACCTGGCCAACACAGCCGAAAACGGCCTGCCCTATACCGGCGCCCTGCCCCTGATCGTCACCTCGTTTGCGGTCATGGTGCTCTCCACGCTCATCGCGCTGCCCATCGCCATCGGCTCTGCCATCTTTGCGGTCGAGATCCAGCCTAAGTTTGGTTCCAAGGTTTTTCAGCCGCTTATTGAGCTTTTGACCGGCATTCCCTCGGTCGTCTTTGGCCTGATCGGCTTTCACGTGGTCGTCGGTCTTATGAAGAGCGTTTTCCACGTGAGCACGGGCCTGGGCATCTTGCCCAGCGCCATCGTGCTGGCCGTTATGATCCTGCCGACCATGACCACGCTTTCGGTCGATGGCCTGCGCGCTGTGCCCGATAGCTACCGTCAGGGCTCGCTCGCGCTGGGCTACACCCGCTGGCAGACTATCTGGCACGTGGTGCTCAAGTCCGCCATGCCGTCGCTCATGACCGCGGTCATCCTTGGCATGACGCGCGCCTTTGGCGAGACGCTCGCCGTGCGCATGGTTATCGGCGGCATCGAGGCCATGCCGACGTCGCTGCTGTCGCCGGCGTCCACCATCACCACCACGCTCACCACGTCTATGGCGGTCTATGCCGAGGCCTCGGCCCAGGACGACGTCCTGTGGGCACTCGGTCTGCTGCTGATGGGCATGAGCCTCATCTTCATCCTGATCATCCATCTCATTGGCCGCAAGGGGGCGAAGGCTCGTGGCTAGCACGCGCATCCACATCGACGAGGCGAGGCTCGGGCGTGTCCAAAAACAGGATCGCATCGCCACGGGCGTGCTGACGGCGATCGTCGCCATCGTCATGCTCATCGTCATCTCCATGGTGGCCTATATCCTGTTCGAGGGCATCTCGACGCTGTTCCAGCCGGGCTTTCTCACAGAGCCGTCGCGCGCCAACGGAACGCAGGGCGGCGTGCTCTACCAGCTGTTCGACTCGTTCTACCTGCTGCTGACCACTCTGATCATCTCGGTGCCCATCAGCCTGGGCGGAGCGGTCTTCCTGGTTGAGTACGCGCCGAACGGCCCTATCCGCGACATCGCCTCTACCGCCATCGAGACGCTGTCCTCGCTGCCTTCCATCGTCGTCGGCATGTTCGGCTTTCTGGTGTTCTCGGTGCAGCTGGGCTGGAAGTACTCCATTATCTCCGGCGCCGTTGCGCTTACCATGTTTAACATTCCCATCCTGGTGCGCGTGATCCAGCAGGCGCTCGAGGACGTGCCACAGGCCCAGCGCGATGCATGCCTGGCCATGGGCCTTACCCGCTGGGAGGCCACGCTGCACATCCTGATTCCCGAGGCCATGCCCGCCATCGTGACCGGCATCGTGCTTTCGGCCGGCCGTGTGTTTGGCGAGGCCGCAGCACTGCTCTTTACCTCGGGTATGAGCTCGCCGGTTCGCCTGAACTTCTTGAGCTTTAACCTGTCGAGCCCCACCTGTGCCTGGAACGTGTTCCGCCCTGGCGAGTCGCTCGCCGTGCATATCTACAAGATCTATGGCGAGGGCAGCCCCGAGGCCCAGCAGATCGTCTGGGGCACCGCTGCACTGCTGATGATTTGCGTGCTGTTGTTTAACGTAATCGCCCGCATTGTGGGCAAGCAACTGGCAAGGAAGATGACGGCCGAATGAGCGAGATGAATGTAACGCCCGCAATCGAAGCGGCATCGTCCGACACCCAGGACTTCCTGTCGAGCGTGGGGGAGAGCGAGAGGCGTGTTCGCGTGAGTGGCAAGGCCGTGAGCGACGAGGTCGTGCTCTCCACCAAGGACGTCAACGTGTACTATGGCGACCACCATGCGCTACACGACACGTCGCTCGACTTTCACAAGGGTGAGATCACGGCGCTCATTGGGCCTTCGGGCTGCGGTAAGTCGACCTTCTTGCGCAGTCTCAACCTTATGAATCGCGAGATTCGCGGCTGCCGCGTGGAGGGCGAGATTAACTACCGCGGACGCAATGTGAACACCAGGACCGAGAA
>CABSMK010000201.1 GCA_902478825.1 uncultured Collinsella sp. | reverse complement strand
GCGCATGTCTCGTGGGCTCGGAGATGTGTATAAGAGACAGGTCCGAGGACGGGGCCGAACCGATATAACACCCAGCGAACCGAATCTCGTACTCTGCGCTTCCCCAGATAAAACCTGCCAAAACAAACCTGTCCTTTTTGGTAGGTTTTTGCCTTGGGAGCGGTACCATACAGGCAATGTTTAAACGAGAAAGGCGGGCTCCCATGGAACCTAAGCAGTATTACATCGGCATCGACGTCGGCGGCACCTCGGTCAAGGAGGGTCTGTTCGATGAGGACGGAAACCTGCTTGCCAAGGCCAGCGTGCCCACGCCTCCCATCGTTGACGCTGCGGGCTTTGCCGCGGTGACCGAGGCTATCGACCAGGTGGTCGCCAAGGCCCAGATTCCGCGTGCCTTTGTGTCGGGCATTGGCCTGGCCGTTCCGTGCCCCATCCCGGCATCGGGCGATGCCAAGGTCAAGGCCAACATTGCCATTAACCTGCCCGAGCTGAGGATCGCCATTCAAAAGCACTGCCCCGACGCGGTCGTTAAGTACGAGAACGATGCCAACGCCGCTGCCATGGGCGAGGCCTGGCTCGGTTCTGCCAAGGGCGTGCAGAACGTCGTGATGGTCACCATCGGTACCGGCGTGGGCGGCGGCGTAATCGTCAACGGCGACGTGGTATCGGGCGTTGTGGGTGCTGGCGGTGAGATTGGCCACATGTGCCTGAACCCGGCTGAGGAGCGCACCTGCGGCTGTGGCGGCCATGGCCATCTGGAGCAGTATTCCAGCGCCACTGGCGTGGTGAGCAACTACCTTGCTGAGTGCAAGAAGGCGGGCGTCGAGCCCATCGAGCTCACCGGGCCTTCTGATTCCAAGGACGTGTTCCAGGCCTGCCGCGAGGGTGACAAGCTCGCGCTGGCAGCTGCCGATACCATGGCCGACTATCTCGGCCGTGCCCTGGCGCTTATTGCTAACGTGGTTGACCCCGAGATGTTCCTGATCGGTGGCGGCGCGTCCGCTTCGGCCGATGTCTACCTCGACAAGGTTCGCGAGCACTTTAAGCAGTACGCGCTTTCCGCCTCGCGCGAGACGCCCATTAAGGTCGCTTCGCTCGGAAACGACGCCGGCATCATCGGTGCCGCCTACGTAGCCCTGCGCGCTGCCGGTAAATAGCTGGTGCAAGGGGGACAGGTTACATTGCACCAACATGGTGCAAAAGGGACAGCCTTGGCCCCCGTGCCTGCGCCCCAAAATATGCCGTGGCCCTTCCGTCTGCGAAGGCTCGGCATCGGCGTGCTACCATAGCTACGTCCAAGTACACATATCAAGTGGAGGATATCCATGGCAAACGTTCTTGTCTTTGGTCACCAGAACCCCGATAACGACGCCATCATGAGCGCCGTCGTCCTGTCCCAGCTGCTCAACCAGGTTGAGTATGCCGGCAACACCTACGAGGCCTGCGCCCTTGGTCAGCTTCCGGCCGAGTCCGCCAAGCTGCTCGCCGACGCCGGCATCGCCGAGCCCCGCGTGATCGAGTCCGTCGAGGCTGGTCAGCTCGTCGTCCTCACCGACCACAACGAGTCTGCCCAGTCCGTCGCCGGCCTTAAGGATGCCACGGTCTTTGGCGTTGTCGATCATCACCGCATCGGCGACTTCGAGACCGCCGGCCCGCTGCACTACATCTGCCTGCCCTGGGGCTCCAGCTGCACCATCGTCACCAAGCTCGCCGGCGTGCTCGGCGTTGAGCTTTCCGACGTCCAGGCCAAGCTGCTGCTCTCGGCCATGATGACCGATACGCTCATGCTCAAGAGCCCCACCACCACCGATGTCGACCGCGCCGTCGCCGCCAAGCTCGGCGAGCAGGTGGGCGTCGACCCGGTCAAGTTCGGCATGGAGGTCTTCCTCACCCGTCCGTCCGGCTCCTTCACCGCAGCCGAGATGGTCGGCAACGACATCAAGATGTTCGAGCCTGCCGGCAAGAAGCTGCTCATCGGCCAGTACGAGACTGTCGACAAGACTCGCGCACTCGGCATGATCGACGAGATTCGCGAGGCCATGCGCGCCTACTCCGTCGAGAAGGGTGCCGACGGCATCGTCCTGTGCATCACTGACATCATGGAGGAGGGCTCGCAGGTCCTGCTCGAGGGCGAGACCGAGGCTGCTCAGAAGGGCCTGGGCATTGCCGACGAGCACGACGGCGTCTGGATGCCGGGCGTCCTCTCCCGTAAGAAGCAGGTCGCTGCCCCCATCATGGCCGCCTGCTAGGTTTAGTTGACCAAACGCCACGACCGGATCGCGGAAGCCCCGCGCTCCGGTCGTTTTTTGTGCACGGCGCCGCGTCGTCTCTTGGATAGGCGCGCCCGTGCCGTTGAGCAAATAATGTTCAACCTGTGGTTCCGCTTTTCGGCCACGCCTGCGTGCTCGTCGTGCAGGGTAGGCTAGATGCAAGCGTAATACGTTAGAGCGCGGCGCCGCCACTTGGGCGGGCCGTGCTTTTTTAAGACGGGAGCTTTCCCGTGAAAGGAGCCGCCCATGGCAGCAACTGAGCAGCTGTTCAACGTTCGCGAGCGCAAGCGCTTTGAACGTCACGACATCTGGGAGCGCATCGCCGAGAACGGCACGATTTCCGCCGCCGTCATGGTCTTCGCCGCCATCGCCGCCGTCATTTGCGCTAATACCGATGCCTACGAGGCCATCCATCACTTTTTGGAGACCCCGCTGTATGTGGGTCTGGGGCATTTGACGGCTGGCCTCACCGTCGAGCTTTTCGTCAACGACTTCCTCATGGCGATTTTCTTTTTGCTGGTGGGCATTGAGCTCAAATATGAAATGACGGTCGGCGAGCTCAAAAACCCGCGCCAGGCTATGCTTCCCATGCTGGCGGCCGTGGGCG
>CABSMK010000200.1 GCA_902478825.1 uncultured Collinsella sp. | reverse complement strand
GACGCCGCCCTCTCAAGGCGGAGATCACCAGTTCGAATCTGGTACGGGCTACCACGCATTTGATACCCGGGCTTCCCATGGAAGGCCGGGTTTTTTTATTTTCAAACAACCGTCTGCAATTCCCGTTTGAACCAGAGCTTTTCGTTCTGTCTATGGTCCTTGCGGGTACAATATCCAAGATATTTTGACTGTTAGAAGGAGTCTCATGACGGAGTCCTCTCAGCATACGTCTAAGCCCCAGGTCGAGGTTGAGGCCTCGGGCGGAGATGACAATAAGAGCGCACGCCGCGGCGCCATCTTTATCGGCGTCGTGCTGGTGGGTTATATCGTCTATCTGGTGGTAACCGGGCAGATGGGGCAGTTCTGGGCCGCTATGTCGAGCGTCCAGGCGTCATGGCTCGTTGTCGCGTGTCTCTGCATGTTCATGTACCTGTTCTTTGGCATTGTGGCCTATGCGATCGCCGTCTGGCTCGACCCATATTCACCCGTCGGCATCCGCGACCTGATTTCGGTCGAGGCGAGCGGCATCTTCTTTGGCAACCTGACGCCCATGATGATGGGCTCGACTCCCGCCCAGATCTACCGCCTGACCAAGGCGGGCCAAAATGTCGGCGAGGCTGGCGCCACGCAGTTCACGCGCTTTATCGTGTATCAGTTTGGCCTCGTTGCCTGGGGCGCTATCCTACTGCTTGCTCGCATGCCGTTTTTTGCCGAGCGCTATGGCGACATGACGCTGCTGTGCGTCATTAGCTTTGGTGGGCACTGCTGCATCTTGCTTGGCATCTTCGCCGTCGCTCTCATGCCTAAGACCGTCACGCGCGTCGCCCATTGCATCATCAATTGGCTCGAGCGCATTGGTGTCTCGGCCACTAAGATCGAGGGATGGCGCACGTTTGTCGATGGCGAGATCTACTCCTTCTCCGAGAAGTTCAAGCTTTCAGCCGGACATTTTTCTTCCATGCTGCTCACGGTGGTCATCACCATGCTGCAACTCGCGTTTTTCTACCTCGTGCCGTATTTCCTGATGCTTGCCTTTGGCCACCACGAGGTCGACTTTTTCTCGGTCATGGCCGCGAGCGCCTTTGTCCAGCTGCTGAGCTCTGCGGTCCCCCTGCCCGGTGGAACTGGTGGCGCTGAGGGCGGCTTTGCATTGTTCTTGGGTCATTTCTTTGGGTCGGCTTCGACCGCTGGCTATCTGCTGTGGCGCCTCATTACGTTTATTGCGCCGACCATTTTGGCTGCGCCCCTGCTGGGCCTTAAGAGCGCCCACAACGAGAGCATCCATGCGCGCTGGGATCGTGTGATGCGCAAGCTCGGCCGCACGCCTCAAACGCCCTCTGCGCCCACAAAGCCCCACCCCACGAATGCTGTTACCGTTGATCCCAAGAAGCAGGATCAGAAGGCTTCTGGGACCGCTAAGCCGGCTCATAAAGCCTATGTGCGCCAGACAGGCGACGGTATTCGCGTATCTCCGTCGGCACTCAATAAGAAGAAGCACCCTAAGTCGCAGTAGGGCAGTCGTGCGTTCTTCATGATGCGGGGCATATTTGTGCTGTATGGGGGATAATCCTCTTACGTAGATTATCTCTCATCTGTTGATGAATGCTCGCATATCGAAGGGACACGCCCATGGCAACCAGCAAACCGCGTCTTGACCGCCGCATTGTTCGCAGCCGTAATGCCATCCTTTCCGCTTTCGAGCGCCTGCTCATGGAAAAGCCGCTGGCAGACATTACGGTGAGTGCCATCGCGCGCGAGGCCAATGTCGACCGCAAGACCTTTTACGTTCACTTTGGTACGGTTGACGGCCTGCTCGATGCCATTGCCGTCGATGTGGTGGAGATGATTGTCGACTCGGTCGAGAAAACGCTCGCTTCCATGGACGGCGGCACCAACGAGCGCGCTCTTGGCGCGGCGGCGACCTTCTTTAAAACCGTTAACGAGGCACTGTGCAACAACTTGGTGCTCAATCGTCAGCTGATCGAGAACATTCCGCTCGATGATTTTATGGCTCGTCTTCGTGCGCCGCTCGAACACGAGATTGCCGAGCGCGATCTGCTGCCTCAAGGTCTCAAGGACGAGATGTTCGACTACTATTTGGCGTTTTTGCTATCGGGTATTATCGGTATCTATCGCACGTGGGCGCTGTCTGACGGCTCGGTTCCTATCGAGCGTGTCTCTGAGGTCGCCAACGACCTGACTCTCAACGGTCTGTCGAGTCTGGAATCTCGCTTCGAATAGCATCGATAATTCAACAACTTATAGAAGTTGCGGTGGAATAGGGATTGTTTTGGTTATTGGAAGGCCGTTCTGGTCCCTATTTCACCGCAACTTAGTAAAACTGTTTTGATGGTAAGGCGGAGCAGCCTCGAAGATGAGCCTCGAGACTGCTCCGCTTCATTTCTGAGCGTTTGTCGTGTAGGGCAGCATTAATCGCCGTTTTTGAGTATGCGGCCCTGTTTTTCGAACTTGTGCATGTCGCTATCGGCCATGCCCTGCGACTTGTCCTCGTGACGCTTGGCGTATAACGGATCGTCGGAGTCGTTCCAGATGCGGTCGGCGACAGGTGACCATGCCTCGGCGGCAGCCTGGGTCTTTTCGCGCAGCTGCTCGGGTGACTCCTTCTCGATTAGGTCGGTGCTCATTGCGCCACTCTCGGCGACCAGTTTGGGCAGCACGTCGGGATTCTCGAGCATGGGGCATGGTTTGAGGTAGTTGTCGTTAAACGGCATGTTCTCGTAGTACTTCATAAAGAGGGGAGAGCGCAGCGCGTCGAGTAAGCTCACATCGTGGATGTTGGCGTTTGAGTAGTGGATGAACACGCACGGCTCAACGTCTCCGGCGGCGTTGATGTGCAGGTAGCGGCGGCCGCCGGCGATGCAACCGCCGACATACTC
>CABSMK010000199.1 GCA_902478825.1 uncultured Collinsella sp. | reverse complement strand
CGCCCACAGGCTCTCGGGCCAGCACCAGCAGGTGACGTCGGAGACGCCGTCGACCTGGGGCACCGGAACGCCCCAGTCGATGTTACCGGTGATGCGGAAGGGCACGAGCGCCTTGCCGCTGCGGAAGCGCACGCCGCCGTTGGCGAGCACCGCGTGGGCGTCGTCGCGCTCCTTCCAGCTGGGGAAGGTGACGGTAAAGCTGCTCTTGTTGCCCTCGGGCTCCAGCACGGTGTGCTCGGGGAGCTGGTCCTCGACAGCATCGAAGGCCTCGCGGAATTTGTTCTGAATGTAGAGCTGTGCCGGCAGCAGCCACTCCTCCATGGTCTTGGAGACCACGGAGCGAACCTGCGGGTTCTGGGCGAGCTTGGCGGTGTAGGTCTTCATAAAGTCGAGATAGGCGGGCAGGTCGAAGTAGAGGTTGTCGACCGGTCGCAGCTCGGGCACCTCGCCGGTGAGCTGGCTCTTGGGCGCGATGAGTTCCTCGGGCTCAAACTGGTGACCCAGGTCGCACTCGTCGGCATAAGCCTTCTCGGACTTGCAGCCCTGGATGGGGCAGCGGCCGATTACCTGACGGCCGTTGAGGAACGTGCCGGCCTTGGCATCGTAGAACTGCAGCGTGGAGCGCTTGGAGATGGTGCCCTGCTCGTGCAGGCGCTTGATAATCTCGGCGGTCACCTCGTTGTGAATCTGCGCGGCCGGCTCAAGGCCCGAGCCGCCGTAGATATCGCAGCTGATGTTGTAGTTGTTGAGGGTCGCGGCCTGGCGGGAGTGATTGGACTCGACATACTCGGCGATGGACTTGTCGTAGCCCTCGTTCTCCTTGAGCTTGCGGTAGCTCTCCATGATGGGCGATCCGTAGCAGTCGGTGCCCGAGGTGAAGATGACGTTCTCGCGGCCCAGGCGGTCGCGCAGGAAGCGGGCGAAGAAGTCGGCCGGGACAAAGACGCCGCCAACGTGGCCAAAGTGAAGGCCCTTGTTGCCGTAGGGCTCGCCGGCGGTAACGATGGCGCGGCGAGGCCAGCTGGGACGGTCGTTCATGGAGTATTTGGATGCCATGGGACTCCTTCGCATATGGTGAGAGCGCGGCCGGGCGCAGGGCTCGGAGGCGCGGTGGTCAATTCGTGCATATCGTTCGACATTATCGCACATGCGGACGGGTACGTGGCAGGGGCGCTATCCTAAGATGCTATGAATGAGATTTCCAACATACATGCGTTTGAAGACGAGGATTTTCTGCACGCCTGCTTTGTGTGGGGGATGGCCGTGCTTGGCGCATTTGCCGTGTGTCTGGTGCCGGTGTTTATGCTGCTGGGCGGGCCTGCGGACTTGGATGCGGCTGACGCGGGCGGCTGGATGGCCGTCTTGGGATGGATAGTCGGCTTGGCTGCGATCTCAATGGCGTCGTTCGCCGTGCACGAGCTGGTGCACGGTGTGTTTTTTAAGCTGCTGGCGCCTGCGGGCGCGCAGGTGACCTTTGGGGCGAATCGCGAGACGGCGATGATCTATGCCTGCGCCGAGGGCGTTGTGTATTCGCGCCGGCGGTACATGGTGGTTTGCCTGGCGCCGACGGTTGTTGTGACGACAACGCTTGCCCTGGGGTTTGCGTTTTCGGGCTATCCGCTGCTGTGCTATCTGGCTGCCGGCTTGCATTTGTCGGGCTGTGTAGGCGACTGGTATTACGTGCGGACCATTTTGCGCGACCGCCGCATTGTCGCCTGCGAGGATACGTCCTTTGGCGTGCGCTTTTTTGGGTGAGGAGATGTCGATGAAGTCGTTGTTGCTGCATGCGTGCTGTGCACCATGCTCGCTTGAGCCGGTTCGCCTGCTGCGCGAGGAGGGGTTTGAGCCCACAATCTGCTGGACCAACCCCAATATTCAACCGCGCGATGAATGGCAGCGCCGCTTGGACGAGCTGCGCCGGTGGTGTGTCGATGGCGACATCGAGCTCATCGAGGCAGGGGAGGACCGCGATCACTGGGAGACCGGCGTGGCACCGCTGGGTGCCGATCGGCCTCGTCGCTGTCGCGCGTGCTATGCCCTGCGCTTGGCCGAGGCGTGCCGCGTGGCCCAGGAGCGCGGGTTTGAGTTTGTGGGCACGACGCTCGCCGTCTCGCCGTATCAGCTGTTCGATACCTGCAATGACGTGCTCAAGCGCCTGGCGGCGGCACGTGGGCTCACTCCGGTGATTCGCGATTTTCGCCCGTATTACCCTGAAGCGACACGCCGTTCGCGCGAGCTTGGCATGTATCGGCAGAACTACTGCGGCTGCCGCTTCTCGGCTGTCGAGGCGGCCATGGACCGCGCCCGCATCCGCGACGAGCGCAAAGCCGCCAAAAAGTAGTTCATTTGGGACGTCAGCCTGCTAGGATGTAGAGCGGACTTTAGCTATATAAGGAGTATCCGACGTGTCTATGCGTACCGATGATTTTGACTACAACCTTCCCGAGGAACTGATTGCACAGGCTCCTGCCGAGCCGCGCGACTCCTGCCGCCTGTTGGTGGTGGATCGCAAGGGCTCCCGGGCGGGAACGCCGTTGGAGCACGGCGGTACCGTTGAGCACCGCATCTTCCGCGACATCATCGACTATATCGAGCCGGGCGACGTGCTCGTCATCAACCAGACGCGTGTGATGCCGGCCCGCCTGATCGGTCGCAAAGCCGGCTCGGGCGGCGTGGTCGAGACCCTGCTGCTCAAGCGCCGCGAGGACGTGGATCCGCTGGGCCATGTTTGGGAGTGCTTGGTCAAGCCGGGCAAGCGCCTGAAGCCCGGTGCTCATATTGAGTATCGCGCCGGTGGCGCCCATGCGCCCGAGGGCGCGCCCGTGGTGCTGACGGCCGAGGTCATCGACTTTGTCACCGATAGCCGCGGCGGCCGTCTAGTGCGTTTTGAGCCGGCCGGTTGCAAT
>CABSMK010000198.1 GCA_902478825.1 uncultured Collinsella sp. | reverse complement strand
GAAAGAAGCTGCGCCGCGGGGGAGGCGACCCAAATGGCTTTCTCATATCGTCTTACGTTGCTTCGAACGTTGCTTGAGTGCCTCGGAAAGCCCGACGAGCGCCGTGGAGAACGAGACCAAAGCGGTCAGAAGTCTCACGAAATCAATCAGATCGGTCATGGGCATCACCTCCCATCAGATGGAGGGCGTTGCCCGGCACATGGAACTGCCGCCAACAGTATCAATTCTATCAAAGCGCAGTTAGATATGCGAATGTTTGTTCGCATTTCAGAAGATCGGAACTCGGGTATGGCGAAGGAACAGTTCCTTTGCCATACCCGAGCTTGTCGCCGAACTGCTACCTACATTTTTCGAGTTATTCGGCCACGCTGCTGGTTCTGCATAAATGCACCACCGGGATTATCTGAGAGTTTTTGTCCTTATTTGAGCGCATACATGCCCATTTGCGCACTTACGTCACCGAATCAAACACCGTTAGAGGTATGAATGTTCCTGCGAGGGCATCTTTAGCCATTTAACGACCTCCGACAGGCCGAATAACTCGAAATTTGTTGGTGGCGAAAGCGTAACAGTCCTATACGCCAAAAGCCGGCATCTCCCATGTGACAAAGGGACTATCCCTTTGCCACATTATTCGATGACGGTGCGGGGGTTTTGCTTGCGCATGGTGGCGAGCATATGCTTGGGAACGGCGTGGACCATGCAACTGCCGATGGTCACGCTCGCGGCGGCCTTGGCCGCGTCACTGCCGTTTTTGGTCGCGTAGCTGTGACGGAAACGCTTGAGCATGGCGATATCGTTGCCGCCGTCGCCGTAGACCGCGACCTCGTCCTCGGCAATACCGTAGTAGCCCGCCAGCCACGCCACGCTCTCGCCCTTGTTGCACGCCACGTCCGTGATCTCGAACATCACCGGATCGAACGGCGCGTTGACCACGCGGTCCGATCGCTCAGCCAAATATGCCTTAAGGTCGCGCTCCAGCTCGGGCGAGGTCACGCGGCAGTTGATTTTGCACACGTCATGACGCAGGATGTCACCGATCGACTGGTCGAAATACTGTTCCTCGTGATACCCGCCACGTGCACGCATGCCGCGCATCACGATGCGCTTGATAGGACTGTCCTTTTTAAAGCCCGCCTGGTGCATCTCGAACGAACCACTCGAGAACATGCCGTCGGGCGTGGAGCAGTCGAAGCAAATGTCCGGGAACGCTTTGAGCAGCTCCTCGGTAACCTGCGGGTCGATGGTCCAGGTCTTGAGCACCTCACCATGGCTGTCGCGCACGATGGATCCGTTGGAGCAGCAGGCGTCGAGTGCCAGACCTGTGAAGCCATGCTCGCCGATCGGCAGCGTCGAGCGTCCGGTCGCGGGAACCACATGCAGCCCGGCTTCGGTCAGCTCGCGAATGGCGCGGCGGATGGTTCCGTCGGCCTCGTGTAGGGCATTCAGCAGCGTTCCGTCTAAGTCACTCGCAAACATCTTGATCATGGGCATGCCTCTCCTTCGTCTGCACGATATTGTAGACGAGAACGGGCGCATCCCAAGAGAGGCACGCCCGTCAGGCGAAAGATTGTCCTACACCGCGGCCGGGCCGTGTTCGCCGGTACGGATGCGGATGACCTCCTCGACCGGCTCGACCCAAATCTTGCCGTCTCCAACAGTGCCGCAATCTTGGAAACGGCGCGGCAACGGACGCGAAACGAACGGGAAATGCGCGAGCAAGGGAGCCGTGAGCGTGCCCGTCCCGGCTAGCGGCGGAACAGCTCGCGGGCACGGTCACGGAGGTCGGTAGCTCGGATGACGCCCTCGTAGCGGTTGATGCGCAAGCGCGGGAAGGCATTGAAGAAGCGCAGGTCGCGTCGGCTGAGCGACACGCTTGGCACCGGACGGCTCATGCGCTTGCCGGCAAGGTGACGACTGAGCGACGGACGCGGCATGTTCGGCGCGGCATCGGCCACGCGGCGGGCGGCAAGCGCCAGGCCGCGAGCACCATCCGCGATAAACGTCGGCATCGAAGCCTTCTCGCGCAGGGCATCGAGCGCGGCGTCACCTAGCTCGGCCAGCCACGCGTTAACGGCACGGCTACGGATGTGCGTCTGTGCCACCGAGTCAATCGTAGAATCGGGAATACGTTCGAGCATTGAGTCCGAGGCATCGGCAAGCGACTCATTGATGCGGTCGGCAAGGTCGGCCCGGACGCGCTCCAGCTGATCAGACAGACGCCGCCAGCTCGCCAACGAGCACACCGCGTCGACCATCATCGCGACCGCGACGATAAAGGCGGACAGCCGCACAATCAGCACCGGCAGATGGCCAAGCAGCCCCAGCAATGCCGGCTCCACTAAACGGCAAATACACAACGCACCCAAGCCAAACGCGCAAGCCCAGTACAGACAGATGCGTCCGTGCAAGTTAAACGGCAGGTGCGAGTAATCCCAAAAGCGAGCGCCCGTTGTTTTTTCCAACAGCACGCCTACGCTGTACTCAATCACGCTGCATACGAGCGCTGCAGCGACAAACTGGCTCGAGGCATCCGGAATCCCACGCAACAGCAGCCAGCAGGCAATGCCGCCCGCGCCATAGATGGGGCAGCACGGCCCAAGCAAAAAGCCACTGTTGGCAAATCGTCCGTGATTGAGCATGGCGCATACTGTCGACTCCCATGCCCAACCGCAAAACCCGTAAAAGGCAAACGAGAGCACCAGTGCCGAGAGTGGGCAGGCGGCAAGCGTCGCGCCGCCAAACGCCATATCAATCGCGGTCCCCACCGTCTACCCTCTCCTCTTTTCGCTCGATTCGCCACTCACGTCATCGTCCGCCTCGTCCTTGCGCCGCAGACGACCGGCGACCGTCTCGCGCAGAGCGCACCATTTATCCGCCAGGCAAACAACTGTCTCTTATACACATCT
>CABSMK010000197.1 GCA_902478825.1 uncultured Collinsella sp. | reverse complement strand
CAATGACGACGCTACCGTCCTCGTTGGCCATGGGTTGGGCGCCAGCCTCGGTCAGGTCGAGGATCGACAGGCGGCGGAAGCCGAGGGCAACGCGGCCGTCGATAAACTGACCGCCCATGTCGGGACCGCGATGGACGATGCGGTCCATCATCTTGGTGAGCACCTCGGGGTGGTTATCCGTCCCACCGACAAAACCGACAAAACCGCACATATACTATCCCCTCTGCTGTTGCTGGGCATCAAATCGAATCAGTAGCTTTTGAGTATACCCGAGGGCGTAAAGAGGGGCGGAATGTTCAGGCAATCTCAACTGAATCAGCTCCGCTGTGACACGCGCCAGTTACCTTTAATGGATATGAGGTGAATGAGGCGATTGTTTTGCTATACTCTCTCCGCACGGGCGATTGGCGCAACGGTTAGCGCAGGTGCTTTACACGCACAAGGCTGGGGGTTCGAATCCCTCATCGCCCACCATTGAATTGGAAACGGTCCTCGAAAGGGGACCGTTTTTGTTTGGGCCCAGCGCATGGGATTCGAACCCGACAGGGTGCGGAGCTGAGGAAACGCGAAGCGTTTTCCAGCGCAGCACGCGAGGAGCGAAGCGACGAAGCGGGGCGCGGGCGGCGCCAGCCGCACACGGACATCCCTCATCGCCAACCACTGAATTGTTAGGCCTCCAGCGATGGAGGCCTTTCCTTTTTCGGGCCCATCGCAGAGGGATTCGAACCCGCCAGCACGTCTGTCACAAAGGCTGTGGCCAAAAAATGGCAAAAATGAGTACTGTTACTAATTTTGTAGCAGCGATTTTTGGGTTTCGCTGGGTAAATCTAGCCCTGAATCAGCGATTTGAAGCCTTTGCTAGCTGTTTTCCCATTAACATAACTGAACATGTGTGGTCTAACTAATCCTAGATAGTCGGTTTCATATGAGATTCAACTGGTAACAGTACTCATATTTGATGTTTTTTGACCAGCAGGTCTCCCTGCCTTAGCAAATCTAAGGCAAAACGGGCTCCAGACCGCTGAATCATGCCACATAGGGCACGCCCGCAATCCAGAACCCGGTCCAAATTGAGTTATTGCGCCGCGTTAGACCAAGACACCCGACAGGATCTCGATCAGACTGTCCACGTCGGCTTCCTCGCAGACGAGTGGCGGCAGGAAACGCAGCGTATGGGCACCCGTAGCGTTGATTACGGCACCAGCCCCCAATGCACGGGCCACAACGTCGTGTGCATCACCCGCAGTATCGTCAAGATCGCAGCCGAGCATCAGGCCACGACCACGCACCTCTACCACATTCGGAAGCTTAGCCAGCGCCTGCTCCATATAGGCGCCCACCTTGGCGGCATGCTCAGCGTAGTCGCCGTGCACAAGCGCGGAAAGCGTCGCGGCGCACGCCGCGACGGCCAAGCAGCTACCGCCAAAGGTCGAGCCGTGGTCGCCCGGCTTAAACACGTCGGCAATATCCTTCTTTGCCACGACGGCACCCATGGGCACGCCATCAGCAATGCCCTTGGCAAGGCTCATAATGTCAGGCTCCACGCCATAAGTCTGGAACGCAAACGGCTTACCCGTGCGGAAGATACCGCACTGGACCTCGTCGGCGATAAGCACGGCGCCCACTTCGTGTGCCAGGTCGTGCGCTGCCGCCATAAACTCCTCGGTCATAGGGTGCACGCCACTCTCACCTTGGATCGGCTCGAGCATCACGGCGCAAATTTCACTGCCCAGCTGCTTAAAGATCGCACGCAGTTCATCGACATCGTTGGGCGTGCAGGCCACAAAGCCACCCGGCAGCGGGCGGAAGCTGTCCTGCAGCCAATCCTGCATGGTGGCGGCAATGGTCTCGAGCGTACGGCCGTGGAACCCGCCGCGCATGCACACGATGGTGTTGCCGCCATTACCGGCACGCTTGGCGTACAGGCGCGCGAGCTTCATCGAGCCCTCGTTGGCCTCGGCGCCAGAGTTGGCAAAGAAGGTCTCCCAAACCTGCTCATCCGCAGCCGGGGCACCAAGAGCAGCTGCCGTGGTCTCATCGCCGGCGACAATGGCATCGGCAAGCACGCGCGCACCATCTACGTCGTCGTTAGCAAGCTTGGACAGCAGCGCCGCGACCTGTCCGCGCTGCTCGATGTAGAAGTAATTGGAGACATGCATGAGCTTTTTGGTCTGTGCCTCGAGCGCCGAGAGCACAGCCGGGTCGCCATGACCTAGGCTGCACACGCCGATGCCGGCAAGAAAGTCGAGGTACTCACGGCCATCGTCGCCGGTGAGCTTCATGCCGTGACCCTCGACAAACTCGACCGGAGAGCGGCCAAAGGTATGCATAACGTAATGGGATTCAAGCGATTGCTGAGCTGCAAGTGACATGGGATGCCTTTCGTTGGGCGCCAGACGGCGCGGGGCTATGGGTGCAGGAATGGGGCGGCTGCGGGTCAGCTAGACCGTCTGAAGCTTCTCGACCTCGTCAAGGTTCTCGGTCAGACGCGCAGCAAACGTCGAAAGCGGATGCGGATGCGTATCGAACTCGTAAGCCGTCTCGGTGGAATGGATCACGGTGCCGACGCCGGCATCGGTCAGCAGCTCCAAGAGCAGCGAATGCGGCGTAGTACCGTTAATGATGTGGGCACGAAATACGCCGCCGGTAAGCGCATCGACGGCCGCACGCAGCTTGGGAATCATGCCCTTATCGACCTCGTCGCCGTAGAGCATTTCGTTAACCTCGTCGAGTGTTAGGTTGGAGATAAGCGAGTCCTTGTCGCTAAAGTCCTTGTACAGGCCATCGACATCGGTCAAAAAGATCGCCTTATGCGCGTGGAGCGCCGCGGCAACGGCACCGGCGGCGGTGTCGGCGTTGATGTTGAAGAAACCGCCGTCCTCCCTGTCTCTTATACACATCTCCGAGCCCACGAGACATGCGCAGATCTCG
>CABSMK010000196.1 GCA_902478825.1 uncultured Collinsella sp. | reverse complement strand
GAGATCTGCGCATGTCTCGTGGGCTCGGAGATGTGTATAAGAGACAGGCCTATGCTATCGGCTCCAACCGCAACACCGAGATCCACACCTTCCAGATCCGTCAAGGCATGGACCCCGAGATCGCGACCATCCAGTGGGAGATGCTCTCCAACGCCGAGTTCTCCGTCGCCATCCCCCTCTACTCCGCGCTGCTCACCGAGGTCAGCCCCTACTTTAGCGATCAGGATGTCTCCTTCGATCACTGCGAAGAGGAAGATGTCGTGAACAACGAGGAGCCCAAGAACTCCATCAACTACGTCCTCATGGACATCAACACGCTCGCCTATGAGAACCGCGACCACTGCGCTACCGGTGTCCGCGCCTACCTCGACGCCCTGCAGAAGGAGCTCATCGAGCAGAACCTGACCGTCGACGAGGCCATGCAGGCCGCCGAGGGCACCGAGGCCCGCACCGCCCTGGCCAACAAGGCCGGCAAGGCTGCCACCAAAAACACCTACGTCAAGTGCAAGGCCGTGCTCGAGGAGATGCGCGACTACCTCAAGGAGGGCGACTTCTCCGAGGAGTTCGTCCCGAGCGACTACGATGCCGACAACGACTGCCTGGTCAAGTCCATCACCTACGCCGACGAGGCCCTCTCCGATGAGGACGTTGCCGAACCCGAGGTTGAGGAAGAGGCAACCGAGGAGAAGTCCGAGGGCAACAACATGGCCGCCATGGCCGTTGGCGCCGTCGTCGTCATCGGCGTCTGCGGCTTCGTGCTCTATCGTCGCAAGAAGGCCTAAGAACCCCTCGCCTTAAGGCGCGGGCGGGATGGCCAAGGTCGCCCGCCCGCGCAGCCGCCCATTCGACCGGCGGGAAACGTCGCCGAAATCTTTTCAAAAAAGATTTCCCCGCACACACTTTGCTGTGCTATAGTGCAGCGCAACAGCAACTAGGTGCGACCGCGCCACAGCATCACGAAAGGAGCCACCAACATGAAGAACACGATGAAGTCTCTCAACAACTGGTGGTGGCGTGATGCGAATGCGATCGGTCGACGGTGAGTCCCTCACGCCTGTTTTTGCGCTCTAGGTGATTAGAAGGCCTCCGGTTTCGACCGGGGGCCTTTTTTCTATCTCGAGCCCAATCGCATTCGCATCACGCGCCTCCGCTTTCTTCTCTTGCACTTCCCTTCCGAAAGGATTTTCACCATGTCTCAGAACACAACCACCGCACAGCCCCGCACCGTCCAGACCGCCGACCGCGGCAAACTCGACGTCCGCGCCCTCGTCTTGCTCGCCATCCTGCTTGCCGCCGGCTTCATCCTCAACTTCACCGTCGGCAAGGCCATCTCCGGCATCTCGGGCGGCATGATCAGCCCCGAGTTCATCATCTCGGCCTTCTGCCTCACCATCCTGGTCGTGCGCCCCAACATCGGTCAGGCACTCGTCATCGGCCTGATCTCGGCCGCCGTGATCCAGATCACCACCACCTCGCCGTTTGTCGATTTTGCCGCCGAGGGCATCGCTGCCATGCTCATGGCCGTCATTGTCAACGCTGCCGCCAAGGACGGCCAGGTTAAGCCCGCCGTCGCCATCGTCGCAGCCTTCGTGACCACCTTTGTCTCGGGCGTCATCTTCATGGTCATCAAGATGGCCATGCTCGGCGTGGTGAGCGAGCTCGCCGCTGCCATGCTGCCCGTCGTCGCCATGACCGCCGTCTTTAACGCCATCCTGGTCGGCGCTCTCTACCTGCCCATCCAGAAGGCCCTGAAGCTCAACTAACCCGCTCTGCTTTACGAGCCACCCCATCTTGGCGTTCATTCGTCGCTCGCGTACCAAAGTACGCTTCGCTCCTCTTTCGCGCCAACCTGGGGCACCTCGTAAAGCCGTCTCCGTGCTCCATTATTCAAAATTGATCCCCTTTTCGATTTAGCCCCTTTCGCGGGGGTTCAGGACACTCTTATCTCAAATCCCACCTTAAGGAGAGCATCATGGTCACCAACACTCAGGCTCGTACAATTTCTGCCAACGCCGCTTCCGACAAAGGCATCCTCGATATCACCTCGCTCGTCCTGCTCGCCATCCTGCTTGCCGCCGGCTTTATCCTCAACATGACCGTCGGCAACGCATTGGCCGTGACGGGCATTAAGCCCCAGTTCATCATCGCCGCCTATGCCTTGGCAATCGCTCTTACGCAGGCGAGCTTTGCCCAGGCTGCCATCTTTGGCATCCTGTCGGCCGCTGTCATACAGATCACCACGTCCATCCCCGGCCTCAACTTTGTCACCGAGCTTGCCGGCGCACTGACCACGGCTGCCCTCGTCAAGTCCAACATCGGCGGCGACAAGATCAACCCCTTTATCGCCGGCTTTCTGACCACCCTCGTCTCGGGTGTGCTTTTCGCCGCCCTGGGCACCCTGGTCATGGGTGCCGCGCTGCCCACGGCGCTCGCCAAGGTGCCCATCGTGCTCGGCACCGCCGTCTTTAACGCCGTCGTGGTCCAGGCACTCTTCTTCCCCCTGCGCAAGGTGCTCGGCAAATAGCCTGTTATGATGAACGGGCCGCACGATAGCGGGCCACCAACAAAGACTGTCCCAAACAACTAGCTTTTGGGGACGTTCTTGTTTGACTAGTCATTTAAGAACGTCCCCAATGACTATGAAAGGTATCCATGGAAACGATCATCAACGTCGACGATGTCTCGTTCTCCTATGGCACGCAGACCGAGCAGGCGCTCAGTCACATCTCGCTCGGCGTGAACAAGGGAGATTTTATCGGCATCATTGGGCCCTCGGGCGCCGGCAAGTCCACGCTTGCCGCCTGCCTGTCGGGTGCCGTGCCCCACCACTACACCGGCACGTTCTTTGGGTCCGTCATGGTTGACGGTCATGACACCTGCGAGGTCTCGCTCTGTCTCTTATACACATCTCCGAGCCCACGAGACATGCGCAG
>CABSMK010000195.1 GCA_902478825.1 uncultured Collinsella sp. | reverse complement strand
GGAAGCGTCAGATGTGTATAAGAGACAGGCCAGTACGCGCGTGTCGTGGTCGACAACAACCACGGTGTTGCCGTCATCCACCAGATCGCGCATCACGCCCACCAAGCCGTCGACATTGGCAGGATGCAGGCCGATCGAAGGCTCGTCCAGCACATAAAGCACGCCCGTCGACCGGTTGCGCACCACGCGGGCAAGCTGCACGCGCTGGCGCTCACCCGTGGAGAGTGTGGCACCAGCGCGGTCGAGTGAAAGGTAATCGAGACCCAGGTCGACCAGGCGACGGGCCACACTCAAAAACGAATCGCAGATATCCGTCGCCATGGGCCGCATCTCGGGCGGCAAGGATGCGGGCACCCCGTGCATCCACTCAATGGCCTCGCCCAGCGTCATGGCCGCGGCCTGCGCCAGATTGATACCGCGCACCTGGGGCTGGCGCGCAGCCTCGGAGAGACGCGTGCCGCCGCAATCGCGGCATGCTCCCTCGCGCAAAAAGCGCGCAACGCGTTTGAGGCCCTTATCGTCCTTAACCTTGGCGAGCGCATTCTCGACGGTATAGACGGCGTTGTAATAGGTAAAGTCGAGCGGCGTGGCGCCCTCGCCGTTTTTGGGAACGTAGAGAATGTGCTTCTTAACCGCCGGACCATGGAACACGATGTCGCGCTCTTGAGGCGTGAGCTGGTTAAACGGCACGTCGGTGCGTACGCCCATCTCGCCGGCTACCTGCTTCATCAGATCCCACATGAGCGTACCCCAGGGAAGGACCGCACCTTCGTTGATAGTCTTTGACTCGTCGGGCACCAGGCTCGCTTCGTCTACCTCGCGCATGACACCGGTGCCACCGCAGGTAGGGCACGCACCACCGCTATTGAAAGCCAAATCCTCGGCGCTCGGAGCGTAGAACTCGCGGCCGCACGTCGGACACGTGAGCGACAGGCCAGCCGCTACGTTGAGGCTTGGCTCCACACGCGCCCCGCAATGCGGGCACACGTGATGGGCGCAACGGCTAAAGAGCAGACGCAGGCTGTTGTTGAGCTCGGTCATGGTGCCAAAAGTGGAACGCACGCCCGGCACGCTCGGACGCTGGTGCAGCGCGAGCGCCGCCGGCACGTGCAGCACCTCGTCCACCTGGGCGTGTTCGGCCTGCGTCAGGCGACGTCGAGTATAGGTGCTAAGTGCTTCCAAGTAGCGACGTGAGCCCTCGGCATAAAGAACCCCCAGCGCCAGCGAACTCTTGCCCGAACCCGACACGCCGGCAATGCCCACGAGCTTTCCCAGCGGAATATCAATATCGATGTCCTTAAGATTATGGACACGCGCGCCACGCACCTCGATAGCCTGCGGGCTCATCTTCTGTTCCGTCACCTTTATCACCCTACTCATGCCATAAAACTCGATCGCGAATGTACGCGCCCAGCATGGGCACGGTAAACCGGACGAGGCCGTATCCAGCAGCCTCGATGACGCGCTCGCGAATCAGGCTTGCGCGATATTTACTCGCCCAGCTCTGGGTGCGATCGCAACGCTCAATGATATCCGCCATGCGCGTCGGTTTGCCCTCGTCAGCAGCCATGGCCTCGATAAAGAGGCGCTGTGGACTGCGCAGCCCATAATACAGGGGCGCGTCGACCGCTTCATAGAACTCGGAGACGGCATCGGCGTAGCCAGCCTCGACATCGCACACTTCAATGACCTGCGAGTCACGCCGGACAGCAGCCCGCCACATGTAATATCCCACCAGCTGGACCATATAGGGATGCCCCATGCTCCTGCGCGCCGCAAGGTCCGCCGTCTCCGCGTCAACGCAAAGACCAGCGCCTTTGACCGTCTGGATATATGAATCGCGAACTTTGGGCAAAGAAATCGCCCCCAGCGTACGCTGCTGGGCGCGCCGCAAAAACGTCACGCTCGGCTCTTCGAGCAAGTCATCAACCATACTGGGCAAGCCGGCGAACACTAGCGCAAGACCGCGCTGATCGTTATCGGACAAGCCCGTGGCATCCTGGTCTCCGAGCACCTGCTGATAGAGAACGGCAAGAGCCGCCAGCTCCTCGATAGACGCAGACTGCGCCTCGTCAATCGCAAACAGTATGCCCTTGCCTGGACCGAGCTTCTTGAGGCGCTCGTTGACCAGCCCTCGCAACGTTTCGCCCTTTGCCCGCGCCGCCTTAACCGGCATCCGGCCAAATGACGGCCCGAGCTCCATTGACGTCACAACGGGTTTATTCGAGCGAAGCGCGTCGGCCAAGCGGTCGCATAAGCCAAGCGAAGCGGAATCGGAGACAACCGCCCATCCGCGCTCGCTGGCTAGACGTTGCAGCTCCCGCAGGAGAACCGTTTTGCCGCAACCGCGGTTTCCCGTAATGAGCATGAGCCTACCCGGCGCTCCGGCGCCGTTATCGAGCCCTTCCTCAAAATCTTCGATGACCGACTCGCGACCGATGAGTATCGGAGGTCGCTTGCCTGCCGTTGGCTTAAAGGGATTTGGATTCATGTCGGACTCCTCGGATTGGCAAACCCTGGTAACAGTTATACCAACTTATACCGAGTTATACCATCAGCAGGTGACAAAGGGACTGTCCCTCTTGCAGCGTCGGCGCCAAAATCAATTAGTCAAGGATCAGAGGGTTCAAAAATCTACCATTTCTACCCCGTCCCCTAATGGCAGAAGAAGGTGGGGTCGGCGGGGCGATAGGAGCGGAAGGTGGCGGGATCGACCTTTACGTGAGCTGCGGCGGGTACGTCGTACCATTTGACCGTGTAGCCGGCGCCGTGAGAGCAAAAGACCGAGTCAGGCGTGTTGGGCAGATCGGCCTCGGGCTCATAGGCGGCCGTCTCGATTACGCGCTCGGCATCATGACAAGCCGCATAGCCGGCAAACTCTAGGTACAGATGCCCGCGACCGCTCGTGTAGGCCTGTCTCTTATACACATCTGACG
>CABSMK010000194.1 GCA_902478825.1 uncultured Collinsella sp. | reverse complement strand
ACGGTGCGCATCCGGTCGACATTGCCAAGGGCGCCATCCAGGAGGCCGTCGACCACCTGCGCGACGTGGTCATCGTCGATACCGCCGGTCGTCTGCAGATCGACGAGCAGATGATGCAGGAGGCCGTGGACATCAAGAAGGCCGTCAAGCCCGATCAGGTGCTGATGGTCGTCGATGCCATGACCGGCCAGGATATCGTCAACGTCGTCTCGACCTTTGCCGAGCGCACCGACTTTGACGGAGTGATCATCTCCAAGCTCGACGGCGATGCCCGTGGCGGCGGCGCGCTTTCCGTGCGCCAGGTGACCGGCAAGCCCATCAAGTTCGTGAGCATGGGCGAGAAGCCCGATTCGCTGGAGCCGTTCTATCCCGATCGTATGGCCAAGCGAATCTTGGGCATGGGCGACGTTGTCGGCATTATTGAAAAGGCCCAGGAGGCGGCCGACGCCGAGCAGCTCGAGGCTGCCGAGCGCATGCTGCGCGAGGGCTTCACCATGAACGACATGCTCGACCAGATGAAGGCCGTCAAGAAGATGGGCGGCATGAAGGGCATTCTGGGCATGCTCCCCGGCGGCCAGCGTGCGCTTAACCAGATGGGTGGCAACCTGGACGAAGGTATCTTCGATAAGAACGAGGCCATCATCATGTCGATGACCAAGGAGGAGCGCCTTCGCCCCTCCATCATCAACGGCCAGCGCCGTGCCCGCATTGCCAAGGGCGCCGGCGTGACCCCCACCGAGGTCAATAGCCTTATGAAGCAGTGGGGCGAGATGAATAAGATGATGGGCCGCATGCGCACGATGGCCAATCAGGCGCAGGCCGGCGGCAAGAAGGGCAAGAAGGGTAAGAAGGGCAAAAAGATGCGCATGCCCAATATTTCCGGTTTGGATGCCATGGGGCTGGGCGGCATGGGCGGCCTGGGAACGGGCGGCCCCAAGTCCGATATGGACCTGCTGCGTCAAATGGAAGCGCAGATGCGTAATAAGAAATAGTGCTGTAATTCCAGCTTGATATGGCAAAGGCCACTCGGAAGCTACCGGGTGGCCTTTGTTGTTGGCTTTGATTGTTGGGTTGCGTTCTGTGTCGCGCCCCGAGTTCGCGGTGCCGTGCCGCTAGTGGCAGCCGCAGCCCTCGTGGCCCTCGTGCTCGTGATGGCCGTGACAACAACAAGACTCGCCATGCTCATGTGCGTGCTCGTGGTCATGGCCGTGGCAGCCGCACGTGGCCTCGCCGTTCTGTGCGAGCGTGCCGGCGATGAGGGCCTCGACGCAAGCGTCGCAGCTGCCCTGGGCGCCTGCGTATACCGTGATGCCGGCATGAGCAAGCGCGTTGATAGCGCCACCGCCGATGCCGCCGCAGATGAGCGTGTCAACGCCACCGTTGGCAAGCAGGCCCGCCAAGGCGCCGTGGCCGGTGCCACCGGTGCCTACGACCTGCTCGTTGAGCACCTTGCCATCCTGGATGTCATAGATCTTGAACTGTTCGCTGCGGCCAAAGTGCATAAAGATGTTGCCGTTGTCGTACGTCGTTGCCACCCTCATGGTGTCAGCCTCCTTTGCTGGCCATGCGGCCGTTGTCGTGGTGATGGGGGAGTATGCGATATTGCCGCCCTCGATACTGAGCGCTCGCCCGTTGACCAGCGCGTTTGCCACCTTACGATGTGCTCGGCTGCAAATAGCCGCCACCGTGGCGCGCGCGATGCCCATCTGCTGTGCGACTGCCTCTTGGTTAAGGCCTTCCAGGTCGCACAGGCGCAGCACCTCGAGTTCGTCGATCGTCATGTCGATGGCGTCTCCACTGGCAAGGCCGTCGGGGGTAAAGCCGCGGTATTCGGGGATGATCCCAACGCGGCGTAATTTTTCTCGTCTTCCTGCCATACACTCTCCAAATCTGACATATGTCAACAATAGAATAGCGAACGTGCGGATTTGCGCAAGGAATTTCTGGCATATGTCAGAAAATGAGGGCTTATGTTTGGGCTGTGGGGCCGCGTGCGCCTGGGCTACAATGAATCTCGCTTGTAGGCGACTGACAGGAGGGTCAATGAGCAAAGCTGATCAACAGTTTGTATCCATGTGCCGCGACATTCTGGACCATGGCACCACCACCGAGGGCCAAAAGGTCCGTCCGGTGTGGGAGGACGGCACCCCTGCCTATACCATTAAAAACTTTGGCGTTACGGCGCGCTACGACCTGCGCGAGGAGTTCCCTGCGCTCACCCTGCGCCGCACGGCGCTTAAGTCTGCGATGGACGAGATTTTGTGGATCTATCAAAAGAAGTCCAATAACGTCCATGACCTCAACAGCCATATTTGGGATGAGTGGGCCGACGAGACCGGCTCCATCGGCAAGGCCTACGGGTACCAGATTGGCCAGAAGAGCCATTATGCCGAGGGCGATTTCGACCAGATGGACCGAGTGCTGTACGATCTTAAGCACACACCGTACAGTCGCCGCATCATGACCAACACGTATGTGTTTAGCGACCTGTCCGAGATGCACCTGTATCCGTGCGCGTACAGCGTGACCTATAACGTCACGCAGCGCCCGCAGGACGACAAGCCGACGCTCAACATGATTCTCAACCAGCGCAGCCAGGACATTTTGGCCGCGAACAACTGGAATGTGTGCCAGTACGCCATCTTGCTGATGATGGTTGCGCAGTCGATCGATATGATTCCCGGCGAGCTGCTGCATGTGATCGCCGACGCCCATATCTACGACCGTCATGTCGATATTGTCCGCGAACTTATCGAGCGTCCGCAGTTTGCGGCACCCAAGGTAACGCTCAACCCCGATGTGCATGACTTCTATGCGTTTACGACCGATGACCTGATCGTCGAGGGCTATGAGCACGGCCCGCAGGTCAAGAACATTCCCATTGCGGTGTAGGTGGTGCTCATGACGTGTAAGCCTGTCTCTTATACACATCCCGAGCCCACGAGACATGCGCAGATCTCGTATG
>CABSMK010000193.1 GCA_902478825.1 uncultured Collinsella sp. | reverse complement strand
ATGTCTCGTGGGCTCGGAGATGTGTATAAGAGACAGGTTCCCGCTTCCGACTCCGGTTCGCGCTTCCGTTCGCTGCTTGACCAGATCGCCGCACAGGAGACCGTGCTCAAGGAGAAGAAGGACGCCGAGGACAAGGCCAAGGCCGAGCGCGCCGCAGAGCGCGGTAACCGTCGTGGCGGCAATAACGACCGCCGCGGTGGCCGTCGTAACGATCGCAACGCTTCCGACAACAACTCCGAGCGCAATGCCTCCGAGAGCCGTCCGCACAGCCATCGCACCAACGCCAGCAACAACGTCGCTGCCGGCATGGACTTCCCCAACCCCGATAAGCAGGGCAAGGGCAAGAAGCGCAAGGGCGGTCACAACAACGAAGAGGACCACTACAGCCGCATGGCTCGCGAGGCCGAGGAGTACAGCCGCGAGAAGGTGCTCGAGGAGGCTCGTGCTGCCGTCGAGGAGGCCTCTCGCGAGTCCACCGGTCGCCGCAAGAAGCGCAAGGAGAAGCGCGAACGCGAGGCTGCCAAGGCTCAGGAGGAGCGCAAGATAGAGGAGGCGCTGGCCCAGGGCGTGAACCCCGAGGACCTCGACGCCATCAAGGTCTCCCAGGGCGTTACCGTCCAGGAGCTTGCCGAGGCGCTTGACGTTCCGGCCAACGACATCATCAAGCGCCTGTTCCTGCTGGGTACGCCGCTCACCATGACGCAGTCCATGTCCGACGACCTCGTCGAGCTCGTCGCCGACGACCTGGGCCGTCAGATTAAGATCATCACCCCCGAGGAGGAGAACACCTTCTCGTTCTACGACGATCCCGCCGACCTTAAGCCGCGCGCCCCGGTCGTCACCGTCATGGGCCACGTCGACCACGGTAAGACGTCGCTGCTCGACGCCATCCGTCATACCGGCGTTGCTGCCGGCGAGGCGGGCGGCATTACGCAGGCCATCGGCGCTTCGCAGGTCATGATCAACGACCGCAAGATCACCTTTATCGATACCCCGGGTCACGCCACCTTTACGGCTATGCGTGCCCGTGGTGCTAAGGTGACCGACATCGTCATTCTGATCGTGGCCGCCGACGACGGCGTCATGCCCCAGACGGTCGAGTCGATCAACCATGCCAAGGCCGCCGGCGTTCCCATCGTCGTCGCCGTCAACAAGATCGATAAGCCGGGCGCCAACCCCGACCGCGTGCGCCAGGAGCTCACCGAGTACGGCGTCATCCCCGAGGAGTGGGGCGGACAGAACATGTTCGTCAACATCTCGGCCAAGCAGAAGATCGGTATCGACGACCTTCTGGAGACCGTGCTGCTTCAGGCCGACGTTCTCGAGCTCAAGGCTAACCCGGACACCTTTGCCTCCGGCAACGTCCTCGAGGCCAAGCTCGACAAGGGCCGCGGCTCGGTCGCTACCGTGCTCGTGACCCGCGGTACCCTGCACGTGGGCGATACGCTGGTCGCCGGCCTTACCTACGGCCGCGTCCGCGCCATGCTCGACCCCAAGGGTCGCGCCGTCACCGAGGCCGGTCCCTCCGACGCCGTCGAGATTTTGGGCCTGCAGTCCGTGCCCAACGCCGGCGACGAGTTCCGCGTGTTTGAGGACGAGCGCGAGGCTCGCGCCCTTGCCGACGAGCGTTCGCTCAAGGCCCGTATCGAGGAGCAGAGCCGCGTCAAGCACGTCACGCTCGAGAACCTCTTCGAGACCATCGCCGACGCCGAGGTCAAGGAGCTCAACCTGATCATCAAGGCCGACGTCCAGGGTTCCATCGAGGCCCTTCAGGACTCGCTCGACAAGATGGATCAGTCCGAGGTTCGCATCAACACGATTCACTCCGCCGTTGGCGCCATCAACGAGACCGACGTGGTCCTGGCCGACGCCTCCAACGCCATCATCATCGGTTTTGGCGTCCGTCCCGACGGTAAGGCCCGCTCCGCCGCCGAGCGCGAGGGCGTCGAGATCCGTTGCTACGACGTCATCTACAAGTGCCTCGAGGAGCTCGACGCCGCCCGTATCGGCATGCTCAAGCCCACCGAGGTCGAGGTCGCCACGGGTACCGCGACCGTCCTTGACACCTTCAAGGTGCCCAAAGTCGGTATCGCCGCCGGTGTCCGCGTCGAGGAGGGCGAGATCGCCGCGACCGATTCCGTGCGCCTGGTGCGCGACGGTATCGTGGTCTTCAACGGCAAGATCGCCTCGATGCGCCACTACAAGGACGAGGCCAAGAGCCTCAAGAGCGGTTCCGAGGGCGGCATTGGCCTGGAGAACTTCCAGGACATCAAGCCCGGCGACCAGATCGAGGGTTACCGCATCGACCAGGTTGCCCGTACCGAGTAGGGGGTAGCGCTATGAAGCAAACGCAGGCAACCCGCCGTCTGGGCGAGCAGCTTCGCGAGAAGCTTGGTTATATCCTGCTCTTTGAGGTTTCCGATCCGCGTCTCGACCTAGTTACTTTGACCGCGGTCGAGGTCGCGGTGGACCGTTCGTTCGCGCGTGTGTACGTGTCGTGCGATGCGAGCCGCTACGATGAGGTCATGGAGGCGCTCGCAAGCGCCAAGGGCCGTATTCGCAGCCTGTTGGCTCGCTCGCTCGATTGGCGTGTTACGCCCGAGCTCGATTTTCGCATCGATCGCTCGACCGATGAGGCCGAGCGCATCACGCGTGCGCTGGAAAACGTTCCCGCCACGCTTGCGATCGAAAAGGACGAGGACGGCTATCCGATAGCGGATGCCGCCCAGGAGGCAGCTTTAGATGACTAATTCCGCCGACCTCGCCTCGTGCGAGTCTGCAGATATTCAGCGACGCATCCTCGAGCTCATCGAGGGTGCGTCCTCCATTGCGATTTCGGGACATACTTCTCCCGATGGCGATGCCTTGGGCTCCGTGCTGGGTCTGGGCCTCTCGCTCATGAAGTTTTTCCCCAACAAGGACATTGCCCTGCTGCTGGCAGCCGATGACCCGGTTCCGCGTATCTACCTG
>CABSMK010000192.1 GCA_902478825.1 uncultured Collinsella sp. | reverse complement strand
GTCGTCGCTGGGGATGGCCGCGATTTAGCGGTCCAGGAAATCGTCCGCAGTCCCCCCTTGAAATGGGATGCCGTTTCCCGGAGGGGGTCCAGCGGGAAACGGCATCCCATTTTGGGCCCGAAAAGTGGGATACGGTTTCCGGCCGGCATGAAAAAGCCTCCGCAGCTCGTGTGGCTGCGGAGGCTTTATTCGTTGCGGCGCATTGTGTTTGGGTCGCTGAGATGAGTCGATTTGCCCCGAAAGAGGAGTGCATTGACCTTAGGGTCATGCCCGACGAATGAGCGGCAAATCGGCCATCTCGGCGAGCCGAACTACTCCAGCTCAAACGCTCCGGTATAGAGCTGGTAGTAATACCCGCGCTTGGCAATCAGCTCGTCGTGGTTGCCGCGCTCGATGATGCGGCCGTGATCCAGACAGATGATCGCGTCGGAGTTGCGCACGGTGGACAGGCGGTGCGCGATGACAAACGTCGTGCGGCCTTCCATGAGCTTGTCCATGCCGGCTTGCACGATGGCCTCGGTGCGGGTATCGATGCTCGACGTGGCCTCGTCCAGGATCATCGCCGGCGGATCGGCGACGGCGGCGCGTGCGATCGAGATCAGCTGGCGCTGGCCCTGCGACAGCTGGGCGCCGTTGCCGGTGAGCATCGTGTCGTAGCCGTCGGGCAGGCGGGTGATAAAGTCGTCCGCGCCGGCGAGCTTTGCTGCCGCGATGCACTCCTCGTCGGTGGCATCCAGATTGCCGTAGCGGATGTTATCCATCACGGTGCCGGTGAACAGGTTTACGTCCTGCAGCACCACGCCCAGCGAGCGGCGCAGGTCTGCCTTGCGGATCTTGTTGACGTTGATGCCGTCGTAGCGAATCTTGCCGTCGGCGATGTCATAGAAGCGGTTGATGAGGTTGGTGATGGTCGTCTTACCGGCACCGGTGGCGCCGACAAACGCGACCTTCTGGCCCGGCTTGGCAAACACGGACACGCCGTGCAGCACCTCGTGGTCGGGCGTGTAGCCAAAGTCGACGTTGTCCATGACCAGGTCGCCACGCAGCGGCACGTACTCGATCTCGCCGGTTGCGCGGTGCGGATGTTTCCACGCCCACATGCCAGTGTGGTGGTCGGCCTCCTCGAGCTGCCAGGTATCGGGGTTCACCTGAGCGTTGACAAGCGTCACATAGCCTTCGTCGGCTTCGGGCTCCTCGTCGATGAGCTCAAAGATACGGTCGGCGCCGGCGAGGCCCATGACCACGGCGTTGATCTGCTGCGAGATCTGGCCGATCTGTCCACAGAACTGCTTGGTCATGTTGAGGAACGGCACCACGACGGCGATGGACAGCGCCATGCCCGAGATGCTCAGGTTGGGCACGCCCAGCGCTAGGAAAATGCCGCCGGCCAGTGCGACCAGCACGTAGAGCAGGTTGCCCAGGTTCATAAGGATGGGCATGAGGATGTTGGCGTACATGTTGGCCTTCTGCGAGACCTCGAAGAGCTTTTCGTTGCGCTCGTCAAAATCGGCTTCGGCGGCAGACTCGTGGCAGAATGCCTTGACGACCTTCTGGCCGTTCATGACTTCCTCGATATGGCCCTCGACAACGCCGAGCTCGGTCTGCTGCGCAATAAAGAAGCGCGCGGAGTTGGAGCCGAGCAGCTTGGTCATAAAGGTCATAAAGGCGACGCCGGCAATAATGACCAAGCACATCCACACGCTGTAGTACAGCATGATAAAGAACACCGTGACGATGACGATGACCGTCATGAGCAGGTTGGGCAGCGACTGGCTGATCATCTGGCGCAGCGTGTCGATGTCATTGGTGTAGTGGCTCATGATGTCGCCGCGCTGGTGCGTGTCGAAGTAGCGGATCGGCAGGTCCTGCATGCGGTTGAACATCTTCTCGCGCAGCTTCTCCAGCGAGCCCTGCGTGACGATGGCCATGGCGCGGTTCCAGAAGAGCGAGGACAGGATGCCGATGCCGTAGATGCAGGCGAGGGTGGTCACGAGCTGTGCGATCTTGGGCTGCGCGGCTCCCCAATCGCCCGACTGCCACGATTCGCTAATAATCTGCAGGGCGCTCTGAAGGAAGGTCGCGCCGATGGAGTTGATGATGGCGCAGAGCACCACGCCGGCGACGACGAGGGGCAAAAGCACGGGGTAAAAGCCAAAGAGCGTCTTGATGAGGCGCGACATGGTGCCGCCCTTGCGGTTGAGCGCGCGCTCGGCGGTCGTTGCCTTACTCATGTGCCTCGCCTCCTTCCTGGGTCTGAGCTTGCGTTACGGATGCCTCGGTGTCGGCCTCGACGGCCTCTTCGCCCTCGGCAGACATCTTGTTCTGCGAGGTAAAGGTCTCGCGGTAGATCTCGCTCGTCTTGAGCAGCTCGTCGTGGTTACCGATCTGCGCGATGCGGCCGCCCTCCATGACGATGATGCGGTCTGCGTCCTGCACGGAGCTAATGCGCTGGGCGATGATGAGCTTGGTCGTGTTGGGCAGATAGCTTGCCAGCCCTGCGCGAATCTTGGCGTCGGTCTTGGTGTCGACGGCGCTCGTGGAGTCGTCCAGGATCAAGATCTTGGGGCGACGCAGCAGGGCACGCGCAATGCACAGGCGCTGCTTCTGACCGCCGGAAACATTGGAGCCGCCCTGTTCGATCCAGGTGTCATAGCCCTTGGGGAAGCCGTCGACAAACTCGTCGGCGCAGGCCAGATGCGCGGCCTCGCGGACCTCTTCGTCGGTGGCGTTCGGGTCGCCCCAACGCAGGTTCTCGGCAATCGTGCCGCTAAACAGCACGTTTTTCTGCAGCACCATGGCCACCTGGTGGCGCAGGGCGTCCAAGTCGTAGTCGCGTACATCCACGCCGCCCACGCGCACGGTACCCTCGGTGGCGTCGTACAGGCGGGCGATGAGGTTTACGAGCGTGGACTTGGCCGAGCCGGTGCCGCCGATGATGCCGATGGTCTCGCCGCTCTTAATGTGCAGGTCGATATCGTCGAGCGCCTGGCGCTTCGCATGCGCGGAATACTTAAAGCTCACGTGGTCAAAGTCGATGGAGCCATCGGCGACCTCGAGCACGTGTCTC
>CABSMK010000191.1 GCA_902478825.1 uncultured Collinsella sp. | reverse complement strand
CTGGTGATCTCCGCCTTGAGAGGGCGGCGTCCTAAACCGCTAGACGAACGGGCCACATGACATCTGCACTGCCGTGCTGCGAGGAAATATATTACGGGACAAAAAACGTCAGCGCAAGAAGAAATTCCAAATTGCCGAAAAATGTCGGCAGGTTATGGAACACGCAGGTCAAATAGGTAGCTAATTCAGGTTGAGATGGACCAAAAGAGCTTCGCGCTCGTTGGGAATGTTGTCTTCGATCACGGCGTCGAGGGCGGAGTTGAGAAGCTGACCCAGTTCCGGCCCGGGCTTGACTCCAGCACGGATCAGGTCGCCGCCGTTGATGGCGAGCATATTGAGCGTATAGGGCTCCCCCGCCCTCAGCAGCTCGTGCGCCATCGCGCGCATCTCCTCAATCGTCTCAACGTAATAGAAGCACGACGGGGCCTTGCCAAGTGTGTCGGCGCGCTTAAGGTCCATGAGCTCGTCAATCAGGCGGGCCGTGTCGACGCCCTCACCCGAAAGCGCGCGCATCATATTGAGCAGACAGGAGCGCTCGGGGCGCAGCGGCTTGTCATGGTATTTGATGAGCAGGCACACGTCGCGCACCAAGTCGTGCGAGAGAGCCAGGCGATCCATAATGACGCGCGCCTTCTTGGCGCCGAGCTCGGGATGACCGTAGAAGTGTCCGCTACCGGCATGGTCGACCGTGAAACACTCGGGCTTGGACACATCGTGCAAAAACGCCGCCCACATAAGGCTCGACGAGGGCGCGACGCCGTCACACAGCGCGAGCTCCCCCGCCACCGTCAGCACACGGGCGATATGCACGTAGACGTTAAACGCATGATAGACACTGCGCTGATCAAACCCGCGACCCGCTGCCAACTCGGGCACGGCGGCGCAGATGAGCTCGGGATAGCGGAGCATCGCGTCTCCCCCATGACCGGTCGAAAGAATGCCCTCGAGCTCAATACCCACACGCTCACGCGCCACGGCATCGAGCAGCGGCGCGCACTCGGCAAGCGCACGCTTGGTCTCGGGCTCAATCATAAAGTCCAGGCGGCAGGCAAAGCGTACCGCACGCAGCATGCGCAGGGCGTCCTCGTTAAAGCGACGCTTGGGATCGCCGACAGCGCGAATCAGCTTGCGCTCCAAGTCACCCTGGCCGTCGTAGCGGTCGACAAGCCCGCGCTCGGGATGCCAGGCCATGGCGTTGACGGTAAAGTCGCGGCGCGCCAAATCGTCCTCGAGCGAGGCGGCACGCTCGACACTCTGAGGATGGCGCCCATCGGTATAGAAGCCATCCAGACGGTACGTGGTGACCTCGATACGCTCGCCATCGGAAATAGCCGTGATTCCGCCAAATTTAATGCCCGACTCCACGACCGCGATACCAGCGACCTCGAGCGCCGTTTTGGAATCCTGCCACAGGCCGCTACAGCACATATCAACATCGTGGCTGGGGCACCCCATCAGGGCGTCACGCACCCAACCGCCCACGTACCAAGCCTCAAGACCAGCCGCCTCAAGCGTGCGCAGGACGCGCAGGGAGGCATCAGACGGTTGCGTACCGTTGAGAGAAACATTGCACATGCCTATGGCCTCCTGCACTTGCGAGCGTTAATCGATGGTTCTCAAGAAGTCTAACAAGAAACGAGAAAGCGCGCACACGCAATCGCGACGTCGATTCGATAAAACGAGACAGCAAACGCCACATACGTTCAGCGCACAAAAAACACCCGCCTCGGAGATCCAAAGCGGGGGTTCTGCAACGATTTTTCGGTGCGGCTAGCAGACCTGACGAACTTCGATGTTCTTCTTGTATTCGTCCACCTTGGCAAAGTCGCCCAGGCCCGGGCACTCGACCACGTTGGCGCCAGTGGCCATCGAAAGGCGCAGGGCGTCCTCGACGCGCTCGGGGGCGTCGTGCCACACGGACAGGAAGGCAGCGAGCGAGGAATCGCCGGCGCACACCGTCGACAGCAGCTTGACGTCGAAGGTGCGGTTGGCAAACCAGATATGCTCGCCGTTGGAGAAGTACGCACCGGCGCCGCCGAGGGTCAGCAGCACGTTCTTGGCGCCCTTGGCATGAAGCTCAGCCATAGCGCCCTTGACGGACTCATCGACGCCACCGCTCACCTTAATGCCAAAGATATCGAGCAACTCGTCGTCATTGGGCTTGATCAGCAGCGGCTCCATGGCAATGAGATCTGCCAGCTGATGGCTCGAGATGTCGAGAACGAACTCGGCACCCTTGGCCTTGACGCGGCGCAGAACCTCGGCCAGGAAGCCCTCGGAAGTGTTGGGAGGCAGCGAGCCACTGATTACCAGGCAGGTCATGTCATCGAGCGAATCGATGAGCTCAAACATCTCCTGCTCATTGGCCTCGTTGATGGCGGCACCGGCGTTGACCATGTTGTACTCGGTGTCGGGGCCGGCATTGAGGAAGACGTTGACGCGCGTGATGCCGTCGGTCCACACGGGCTTGACGGGCACGCCCAGGGCCTCGGCGCCCTTGACGATGAACTCGCCCGAGAAGCCAGCGAAGAAGCCCAGGATCGTGGTGTCGACACCGTAGTGGTCAAGCGTAAACGAGACGTTGAGGCCCTTGCCGTTGGGCGTATAGACGGCGTTGCGAGTACGCGTGACGGTGTTGGCAGCAAGGCCGTCGCAGGCGATGTTGTAGTCAATGGCGGGATTTGCAGTGAGCGTGTAAATCATGAATGTTCCTTTCACGAAGCAACGTGTTAATGAAAGTATATTCCACGCATCGGTAAAAGGCTAGGACAACTCGGTGAACGGTGTGGAAGCGATGAAGTACGGCGGGACACCTCTCCCCCGTGGCGGAACAAAAAGGCGCCCCAGCCGAAACCGGGGCGCCGCATGCGCACGAATATGTCGCGTTTCGATTACTGACGATCGAGCTTGCGGACAGCAACGCGCTTGCTGTACTCATCGACGTGACCGAAGTCGCCGATGCCGACGGACTCGGCAACGTTGGCGCCGGTGGCCATAGCGAGCTTCATGGCCTCCTCGACGTTGTCGCGATCCCTGTACCACTTGTGCAGGGATCGCGACAACGTCGAGGAGGCCATGAA
>CABSMK010000190.1 GCA_902478825.1 uncultured Collinsella sp. | reverse complement strand
GGACCACGGCCAGCAACACGCAGACCACCGCAAACAAGCCAAGGATTACAAGCGTTTGGATGCCGGTGCGGGCAGACAGCAGCACCGACATGGCGAGCACGGGACCGAGCTCGCCCCAAGTGCCATACGCGAGAATCGAGTCGCCCACACGCGTGCCGGTGAGCGAGCGCTCGCGCATGATGGGCACAAGCGTACCGAGCGCCGTGGAAGTAAGGGCAAGCGTCACGGCGATACCGTCGAAATGACTGACCGAGAACCACGGGGTAAAGCGCACGGCAAGCCAGGCGATACCAAACGTGACGACCCACGTCGCCAAGCCGTAGCGCCCCTCCACACCCGTGATGCTCTTGGGGTCGATCTCAAAGCCGGCAAGCAGGAACAAAAAGGCCAGGCCGAGCTCGGACACGAGCGAGACCTCGGCATCTACATGGATAATGTCGAGCATATGGGGTCCCAGCACCGCGCCAAACACGAGCAAAAAGACCGTCTCGGGAACGGGTTTCCCGGGGACCGCCGAGGCGATGAAGGGGCTTGCAAAGGCCACGAGCGCGATGATGGCGAGTGAAACGAATGCCATGTGATGCCTTTCTCTTGTTTGCGCTTCACTGTAGCACCCTCGCCGTCCTCAACGCGCCGCGAGCTGTCGTATCATAGTGAGGTTTACAAACATGTGGCTCAAGGCGACCGCGAGGCTTGCCCCGCAAACCGACCGCTGCCGCATACCGTACCGTACGCCCAACCGATCAGGAAGGCAGGAACCAATGGTCTCTCGTATCTACGTGGAGAAGAAACCCGGGTTCGACGTCGAGGCTCAGCAGCTCAAGGGCGAGCTGACCGAAATTCTCGGCATCAAGGGCATCGAGGCCCTGAGGATCATCAACCGCTACGACGTCGAGGGCATCGACGAGGAGCTTTTCCGCTCCTGCGTGCCGACCGTCTTTAGCGAGCCCCAGGTCGATGTGACCTACGACGAGCTCCCCGCAAGCGATGGCGCCGTCTTTGCCGTCGAATTCCTGCCTGGCCAGTTTGACCAGCGCGCCGACTCCGCCAGCGAGTGCGTGCAGCTCATCAGCCAGGGCGAGCGCCCCGCCGTGCGCTCCGCCAAGGTCTATATGATCTCGGGCGCTCTGGACGAGGCCGCCATCGATGCCATCAAGCACTACGTGGTGAACCCCGTCGAGGCGCGCATCGCCTCGCTCGACCTGCCCGAGACGCTGTACATGGAGACCCCCGAGCCCCAGCCCGTCGAGGTGCTCGACGGTTTCCGCGAGCTCGACGAGGCCGGCCTTGCCGCCTTTATCGCCGATCGCGGCCTTGCCATGGACGAGGCGGACATCGCCTTCTGCCAGCAGTACTTCCGCGATGAGGATCGCGACCCCACCATCACCGAGATCCGCGTGATCGACACCTATTGGTCCGACCACTGCCGTCACACCACCTTCGGCACCGTCCTGGATGACGTGACGATCGACGACGCCGTGGTGCAGCAGGCCTTCGACCGCTACATGGAGATGCGCCATGAGCTCGGTCGCGACGCCAAGCCCGTCTGCCTCATGGACATGGGCACCATCGGCGCCAAGTACCTCAAGAAGACCGGCGTCATGACCGATGTCGACGAGTCCGAGGAGATCAACGCCTGCACCGTCAAGGTGAAGGTCGATGTCGACGGCGAGGACCAGGACTGGCTGTTCCTGTTTAAGAACGAGACCCACAACCACCCGACCGAGATCGAGCCCTTCGGCGGTGCCGCCACCTGCGTGGGCGGCGCCATCCGCGACCCGCTCTCGGGCCGCAGCTACGTGTACCAGGCCATGCGTGTCACCGGCGCCGGTGACCCCACCGTCCCGGTTTCCGAGACGCTCGAGGGCAAGCTGCCGCAGCGCAAGCTCGTGACCACTGCCGCCGCCGGCTACTCCAGCTACGGCAACCAGATCGGCCTTGCCACCGGTCAGGTCAACGAACTCTATCACCCCGGTTACGTGGCCAAGCGCATGGAGGTTGGCGCCGTCGTGGGCGCTACCCCGGCAAACCACGTTCGTCGCGAGTGCCCCGCCCCCACCGACAAGATCATCCTGCTGGGCGGCCGCACCGGCCGCGATGGCATCGGTGGCGCCACCGGCTCCTCCAAGACCCAGAACACCGAGTCCATCGAGACCTCGGGTGCCGAGGTCCAGAAGGGCAACGCCCCTGTCGAGCGCAAGCTGCAGCGCCTGTTCCGCCGCGGCGACGCCTGCCGTCTGATCAAGCGCTGCAACGACTTTGGCGCCGGCGGCGTCTCGGTCGCCGTGGGCGAGCTTGCCGACGGCCTGTATGTCGACCTTGATACCGTGACCAAGAAGTACGACGGTCTGGACGGCACCGAGCTCGCTATCTCTGAGTCCCAGGAGCGCATGGCCTGTGCCGTCGCCGACGGTGACGTCGAGGAGTTCATGGGCTACGCCGCCGAGGAGAACCTCGAGGCGACCGTTATCGCCGAGGTTACCGCCGAGCCGCGCATGCGCATGGCCTGGAACGGCGTCGCCATCGTCGACCTGTCCCGCGAGTTCCTCAACTCCAACGGCGCACCCAAGCACCAGGTCGCCCACGTGTGCGCCCGTAGCGTGTGGCAGCCCAGCTGGGCCGGCACCACGCTTGCCGAGCGCATGACCTCGCTCGTCACCGACCTCAACGTCGCTTCCAACAAGGGCCTTTCCGAGCGCTTCGACTCCACCATCGGTGCCGCAACCGTGCTCATGCCCTTTGGCGGCAAGACGCAGCTCACCCCGAGCTCGGCCATGGTCGCCAAGTTCCCCGTGGACGGCGAGACCACCACGGCGAGCGCCATGGCATGGGGCTTTAACCCCTATCTGATGGAAGCCGACCAGTTTGCGGGCGCCTACCTGTCCGTGGTCGAGTCCATCGCCAAGCTCGTGGCTGCCGGCTTTGAGCACAAGCGCGCCTATCTCTCCTTCCAGGAGTACTTCGAGCGTCTGCGCACCGAGGCCGAGCGTTGGGGCAAGCCCACGGCAGCCGTCCTGGGCGCCCTTATGGCCCAGGTCGACCTGGGTGCCGGCGCCATCGGCGGCAAGGACTCCATGAGCGGCTCGTTTGAGGAC
>CABSMK010000189.1 GCA_902478825.1 uncultured Collinsella sp. | reverse complement strand
CAGATGTGTATAAGAGACAGGTACAAGGAAGAGGCCGTCGAACGCCTGCACGATAGGATCCTCTTCAGGATGGCAGCTCTGGGGTACGACCTCGATAGGGTCGACCAGGGTCCGGCTGGTGCGCCGGCGGTCTTCCACACGAAGAAGAACGGCATACGCGGGGCGGGACGCTACGACAAGGCCACCGGGCACTTCACCGTGCTCGCTGGCTCGAAAGTGAACCTCTCGAGACCCGTGCTGAAAAACGCGGCCGTCGCGGCCGCGCGCAGGGAGATCTTCGGCGATTCGGGCGGTATCGCAGAGCTCGCCAGAGATCTCGAGTTCCCGACGCCCAGCGCCGCGGCGGTGTTCGTGCTCGGCGGCAGCCAGAACGGCTGGACCGAATGGGTAAGCGACGACGGAGAAACGCTCAACCAAGTCTATAGAAGCGAGGAAAACTAGATGAACAAGCAGCAATTGGCATCAAAGATATGGGAATCCGCCAACAAGATGCGCTCGAAAATCGAGGCAAATGAATACAAGGATTACATCCTGGGCTTCATCTTCTACAAGTTCCTCTCCGAGACCGAAGTCACCCGCCTGAAGGCACGTGATTTCGCCGAGGAGGATTTGCCGAGCCTCGTGGAAGACGACGAAGAAACGGTCGAGTTTGTCAAGGGCGAGTGCGGCTACTTCATCGCCTACGAGAACCTCTTCTCCACCTGGGTCGCCAAAGGCGGCGACTTCGAGATTTCGAACGTTCGCGACGCCCTCTCTGCCTTTAGCCGCAACATCGATCCCGCCCGCAAGCGTGTCTTCGACGGCATCTTCGACACGCTGCAGACCGGTCTCTCCAAACTCGGCACCGACGCACGGAGCCAGTCCAAGGCCGCTCGCGATCTCATCTACCTCATCAAGGACATCCCGATGGACGGTCGCCAGGACTACGACGTGCTCGGCTTCATCTACGAGTACCTCATCAGCAACTTTGCCGCCAACGCCGGTAAGAAAGCCGGCGAGTTCTACACGCCGCACGAGGTGTCCATGCTCATGAGTGAGATAATCTCGTGGCACCTGGCCGGACGCGAGAACATCACCATCTACGACCCCACGAGCGGATCGGGATCGCTGCTCATCAACATCGGCAAGGCCGTGGCGCGCCGCAACGGCGACCCGGACTCCATCAAGTATTATGCACAGGAGCTTAAGGAGAACACCTACAACCTCACACGTATGAATCTGGTCATGCGTGGAATTCTTCCTGACAACATCGTGGCACGCAATGGCGACACACTCGAAGACGACTGGCCCTGGTTCGACACCGTCGAGAACAAGGATGAGACCTACGATCCGCTCTTCGTCGATGCCGTGGTGTCGAATCCGCCTTACTCCCAGAACTGGGATCCGGAAGACAAGGACCTCGACCCGCGCTTCAAGTTCGGTGTGGCGCCCAAGTCCAAGGCAGACTACGCCTTTTTGCTGCACGACCTATACCACCTGCGCCCCGACGGCATCATGTGCATCGTCTTGCCGCACGGCGTGCTGTTCCGCGGCGGCGATGAAGGCACCATCCGAAAAAACTTGGTGGAGTACCGCCATATCCAGGCCATCATAGGTCTTCCTGCCAACATCTTTTTCGGCACGGGCATCCCCACCATCATCATGGTGCTGCGCAAGCAGCGCGAGTCGAGCGACGTCTTGGTGGTGGACGCTTCCAAGCACTTCGTGAAAGAAGGCAAGAACAACAAGCTGCGGGCAAGCGACATCAAGCGTATCGTCGACGCCGTGACAACGAACGCGACCGTCGACAAGTTCAGCCGCCTGGTTCCCATCGACGAGATCCGCGCCAACGACTATAACCTCAACATCCCGCGCTATGTGGACTCGAGCACGGCCGCCGAAAGCTGGGACGTGTATGCCACCATGTTCGGCGGCGTGCCGAAGGCCGAGGTGGACGCGCTCGAGCGCTATTGGAAGGTATGGCCGAGCCTCAAAGGGCAACTCTACCGTGACGCAGGTGGATCGTGTCTTGTGCCCGCGACCGACGACGTTGCGCAAACGGCGAAGGAAAATGCCGATGTCCGTGCCTTTCTGGACGGATACCGTAATGCGATAAGCGATTTACCTGCCACGCTGCGAAGCCGCTTGGTAGACGGCGCCGATGAAGTTGATACCGTGGCCGAGGAAGAGGTCATCGCGGCGCTATTGAAAGACGCACTGGCGGGCACGGCCCTGGTCGACGGCTACGACGCCTACCAGGCGCTCGACGATGCCTGGGTGGGAATCTCCGGCGATTTGGAGGTCATCCAAACCGAGGGGAAAACCGCCGTGCGCAAGGTAGACCCGAACATGGTGGTCAAGAAGAAGAACGGCAAAGACGTCGAGGTACAGGACGGCTGGGCTGGCCACATCCTGCCGTTTGCGCTTGTGCAAGAGCACCTGCTTGCCGAAGACGTCAAGGAGATTACTTCCCGTGATTCCCGTCTAGGCGAGATATCGCAGGAAATAGACGAGATTCTCGAGAGTTTCGATGAGGAGGACAAGGGGTCTTCCGCTGCTGTCAATGACGAAGGTTCGTTTGTGGCGACTGAGCTCAAGAAGGCTGTGAAGGCTATCGGAAAGCACCCCGAAAACGATTTTGAGCAAGGTCTGGTTCGTGCGCAGGCGCTGCTCGATGAGGAGAAAAGCCTCAAGAAGGCAAACAGGGAAGCGAGAGTGGCTCTTGAGGAGACGACCAAGGAAGTCATCGAGGGTCTGACCGATGCCCAGTGCGACGATCTATTGGTTGCCAAGTGGATAGAGCCGTTGCAGACCGAGCTTCTGGCTCTTCCCGAAACCGTTGTGAGCGACTTCATCGCGAAGGTGGCTGTGCTCAACGCCAAATACGCGACAACCTACTCGGACGTGTGCAACCAGATAGATGATGCAGAAAGCCAGCTAGCAGACATGCTGGGCCAGCTTACGGGCAATGAGTACGACATGGCTGGCATCGCCGAGCTGCGCAAGCTGTTGGGCGGTGAGTAGCATGGCAGAGAAACAAAATACCCCGGAAATCCGCTTCGAGGGATTCACTGACCCTTGGGAACAGCGTAAGTTGGGAGAGCTATGCACGTTTTCTAAGGGACATGGATA
>CABSMK010000188.1 GCA_902478825.1 uncultured Collinsella sp. | reverse complement strand
TTGGCAATCGACATACCGCACGTCACCGAGGTGATGGCCAAAAACAGGAGCATCGCGATGACGCCCATCGAAAAGCACACCGTGTTGACCTTGGCCGCAAGCTGGCGCACGGTAAACATGTTGAGGCCGCGCCAATACACGCCGCGCAGGCTCTGCAGCAGCTTGATGAGCATGCCCGAGAGTCCCCAGAACAGGGCAAAGGTGCCCACGGTAACCATAGCGGTCGTAATGCCAAACTGGTTCATGGCCTCTTGCAGCTTGCTGTCCGTCGCGGTTAGCGGGAACCCATCACGTAGCAGACGGTAATAGGCCACGCCCACAAGCACCACGCCCACGGCAAAGATGGCAATCGCGATCCAGGGGTTGCGCGTCTTGATGCTCTCGTTGCGACGCTCGGCACCCATAAGCTCGATGAGTTTGGCACGACGCACGGCGCGAAGGTTCAGCAGTAGCGTGAGCACAAACATTACGAGCATGCAGGCAAGGGTCAGATTGAACGCATGCACCGAGAAAAAGAAGTGGAAATTGGCGATCTGTGTCTTAAAAAGCGAGGCCGTAAAGAACGTCATGAGCTGGGAGAGTCCCACACCCAGCACAATGCCGGCGACAAAGGCCACGACCGAAACGATCACCGTCTCGAGCGCCATGATCGTGGCGACGCGCCCGCGCCCCATGCCGAGCACCTGGTACAGGCCAAACTCCTTCTTGCGGCGTTTCATGATGAAGTTATTGGCATACACCATTAAAAAGGCCATGACACCGGCCAAAAAGTACGTCAGGTTGCCGAGCATGCTGCCCATAACCTGCGCCAAGCCCTTTTCATCGATGCCGGCGATGTCGACCTGCATCGAGATGGTGTTAAAGGCATAGAAGACCGTGACACCCAGGGTGAGCGTCAAAAGGTAGACGAGGTAGTCGCGGCCGGCGCGGCGGACGTTGCCCCAAGCGAGTTTACAGAGCATCGGAGCCCTCACCGCCCATCATGGCAACGACCTCCATAATGCGGTCGAAGAACTCTCGGCGGTCGGTGTCGCCGCGGCGCAGCTCGGTGAAGATCTTGCCGTCGCGAATGAACAGCACACGGCTCGTGTAGCTGGCGGCAAAGCTGTCGTGCGTGACCATGAGCACGGTGGCGCGTAGGCGGCGGTTAAGGGCCTCCAGGCTCTCGAGCAGCAGACGGGCGCTCTTGGAATCGCGGGCGCCGGTGGGCTCGTCGGCCATGATCATGGTGGGGTCGGTGACGAGCGCGCGAGCTGCGGCAACGCGCTGCTGCTGACCGCCGGACATCTGGTAGGGATACTTGTCGAGCACCTGACTGATGGACAGGCGCGCGGCCACATCCTGCACGCGGGTCGAGATCTCTGCCGAGTTTGTGCGGGCGATGGTGAGCGGCAGGGCGATGTTCTCGCGTGCCGTGAGCGTATCGAGCAGGTTGGAGTCCTGGAAGATAAAGCCGAGCTCCTCGCGGCGGAACTGCGAAAGCTTAGCCTGCTTCATGCGTGTTACGTCCTGCCCGTTGATGCGGATCGTGCCACTTGTGGCGCTATCGATGGTCGACACGCAGTTGAGCAACGTCGACTTGCCCGAGCCCGAAGCGCCCATGATGCCGACGAATTCGCCACGGTTGACGGTAAAGCTGACGTCGTTGAGCGCACGGGTCACGTTGCCCAGCGCTCCATATACCTTTTCGAGATGCGCGACCTCCAGTACCGGGGTCGCCATGTGCGTGGTTTGCATACCGAGTCCTTTCTTGCAATTAGTCTACGGCATCTATAGTCGCAAGAAGACGAGTCGGCTACCATCGATATGGCTTACGCTTGCCTTACCGTTGTGTAAGGTACGCGTAGCTACCCTGCCACGTGTTGATGTTGAGAGAGGACTCCTGTTGAAGACTGTTCATGTTGCCGCTGGGATCATTCGCAAGGAAGGATCCGATGAGCTGCTTGCCGTGCAGCGCGGCTATGGCGACATGCAGGGACTTTGGGAGTTCCCCGGTGGCAAGCTCATGCGCGGTGAGACGCCCGAGGACGCCGTACGCCGCGAGCTCATGGAAGAGCTGCAGGTAAAAGTCACCAACCTGCGCGATTTCTATACCGTTGAGTACGACTACCCCGATTTCCATCTCTCCATGGAGTGCTACTACTGCTCGCTGACCAAAGGGTCTGGCGAGCCCCAGAAGCATGACCGTCAGCTTGATATCCGCTGGATTCCGCGCACCTCGCTTGCCACGGTGGAATGGATGCCCGCTGACAAGGGGCTTATCGATGCGCTGATTGAGCTGAAGGAAGATCGGCTTGGGGCCAACGGCACTGCCAACGACGCCGGGGCCACCACGACCGACGAGCCCGCCGTCAAACCCAAGCGCGCACCTAAGCGCCGTAGCAAAAAACGCCCCAAACCAGGTCTGCTCGACGGCATCGATACCTCGGACCTTTCCGCCGACGAGCGTGAGCTCGTGCGCCGTCGCGCCGCCATCAAAAAGTCCATGAAGGGCAACAAGCGCGCCAACACCAAGCCCGAGCTGCTCGTACGACAGCGCCTGCGCGCCGCGGGCCTTACGGGCTATCGCTTGGAATGGAAGGTTCCCGGCAAACCCGACATCGCCTTCCCCGGGCGCAAGATCGCCATCTTCGTCAACGGCTGCTTTTGGCACCGCTGCCCCAAGTGCAACCCTAGCCAGCCCAAGCGCAACGTTGAGTTTTGGGAGGCAAAGTTCCGTCGCAACGTCGAGCGCGACCGCGCCGCCGTGGCTGCACTCACTCAAATGGGTTGGACACCCATAACCATCTGGGAATGCGAGCTCAAAAAGGACCACATCGACGCCACGATGGAAAAGGCCATCGAGCAGGTGCGCGCCGCAGAGCCGCAGCGCCAGGAACGAGCCGTCCACACGCCCCACACAGGCAAGCCACATCCGCGCCACAAACCTTAGAAAGCCCTTAAGCCCAAAACCTTTCAAAAGTGTTATTCGATACCTATGACCTGCAGTTTCATCGTAACATCAAACCAGGTTAAGCCTTTCTTTAGCGCTTCTTTGCAGAAGCCGCGGCATAATACTGCCAACGCACGGGACCTAGCAGCACACCCCCGTGCGCAACCTTTTGGTGGACATCGAGGAGGCCGCATAAGCATGCATTCTT
>CABSMK010000187.1 GCA_902478825.1 uncultured Collinsella sp. | reverse complement strand
GCGTCAGATGTGTATAAGAGACAGATCGGAGGCGAGCTTGGCGCATGCCAAGCAGATGCTTGAAGAAGCTCGAGGTTAGGTCGTATCAGCGGTGTTGGTGGGACAAAATAGACTGAATTTTTTGTCCCACTTCGTGTTTTACTCCACGACCTTATCCGGTTGGATGAGTTCCTCATAGTAGCTGATGTGCTCTCGGGCGTCCTCGATTTCGGGCAGCAGGAAGTTGTAGATGACCTCGATGATCATCGTGGCGCTCATCTTGGAGAACGCGAAGTCGCCCGTTGTCAGCAGTGCTTCGTGGTTGACGGTATTAAAAGTGTAGTCTGCCAGGCGCGCGAGTGGAGACTTGCTGTCGCTGCTGATGACGACTACGGTGGCACCACAGCCGCGAGCCGCTTTTGCCATGCGATTCAGTCGGCGCGATTTGCCAGAGTTTGAGATTAGCACGATAACGTCACCCGGGCGTAACGTGAGCGCAAAGCCGATTGATGTCTCGCTAATGGTGCTCGCCATGCAGCGCAGGCCCAGCTGCGAAAATTTAAACGTCGCATCGAGCGCGACCGCGTTTGTATTGCCCACAGCCGCAAACTCAATAACCCCTGCATGCTTAAGGGCATGCACAACAGCCGCCAGCGTATCGTGGTCGATCCCGTCGATGGTCGCATTAAGCTCGCTCACCTTGGCAGCCAGGATGTTCTTGAGGCTCTGCTCCATATTGTCGAGCGAGACCTCGTCGGTCAGGCCCTCGTTACGCTGGCTTTCCAAATCCCTCGCCAACGAAAACTGAAAGCTGCGGAAGCTACCAAAGCCAAGCTTGCGGCAGAAGCGCGAAACGGTCGCTTCGGACGTGGCAGCGGCGCGTGAGAGCTGAGCCGCCGTGAGGCGTGGCGCCTCGGACTGGTGCTCCAATATATAGTCGACAATGCGCTGCTCGGACTCGCTGTATCCCTGATGGGTGCTAATGAGGGAAAGTGCGCTCTTGCTACTATCGGTCATGGATGGCTCCTGGTTGGCATGAAAATCTAACTTGATTTGCAATGCCATAGTATACGGGCATTTTCAATTACAAGATACACCTTGCCGTTTCAAGTGTTGATGGTAAACTTTCACTTACCGTTTACGGTTATGAAAGAACCTTTCACCGGAGATTTGCACCTTAGCTCTTCTCACGCGGACGGTAGGTTGGTATCTTTCAGTTGTGGAAAAACGCGCATCGAAGCGCGTGTAGGGGAGCGCCCGCGGGCGCTGTACTCAAGAAGGAGGGACACATGGCTAAGTTTGACATCATCGCCGCGACCGGTTGCCCGACCGGCATTGCGCACACCTTCATGGCGAAGGAGGCGCTGGAGAAGGCAGCTGCCGAGCGTGGTCTGACCATTAAGGTCGAGACACATGGCCAGGTCGGTGTCGAGAACGAGCTCACCAAGAGTGAGATCGCTGGTGCCAAGGCCGTCGTCGTCGCAGCCGATAAGGATGTCCAGGCTGAGCGTTTCGCCGGCAAGCCCATGGTTTCCGTCGGTGTTTCCAAGGCCCTGTCCGTCGAGGCCGCCGGAAAGCTGATCGACCGCGCGCTCGCCGCCAAGGGCGACGACACGGTTACCGCTGCCGCCGATGTCGAGGACGAGGTCGAGGAGAAGGAGTCCATCGGTCACGTCATCTACAAGCACCTCATGAACGGCGTCAGCCACATGCTGGTCTTCGTCGTTGCCGGTGGTGTTCTGACCGCCATTTCGTTCCTGTGGGGCATCACGTCCTTTGATTCGACGGCTGCCGACTACAACAGCTTTGCCGCGATGCTCAAGATTATCGGCGGTATCGCCATGAACCTCATGGTTCCGGTGCTCTCCGCCTACATCGCCGAGTCTATCGGCAAGCGCCCGGCGCTCGTCCCCGGCTTTGTTGCCGGTATGATTGCCATCCAGGGTCTTCCCATCAACGCCGATACCGGCATGATCGACGCTGGAGGCTCGGGTGTGGGCTTCGGCTTCCTGGGCGGCATCGTCGGCGGCTTCCTCGCTGGCTATGTCATCCTGCTGCTCGAGAAGGCTTTCTCTAAAATTCCCGCGAGCCTTAATGGCCTGAAGGCAATCTTCCTGTATCCGCTGTGCTCTACCGCCATCGTCGGCCTGGTCATGCTCGGTATTTCCGGCCCCATGGCTGCCATTAACCAGGGCATGATGGATTTCCTGCAGAGCCTCGGTAACTCCGGTCCGGTGATCCTTGGCCTGGCCATCGGCTGCATGTGCGCCTTTGATATGGGCGGCCCGGTCAACAAGGCTGCTTACGCTACTGGCACCTTCCTGCTCGGTACCGCTCTCGAAGCTGGCGTCGGCACCGAGACCTACAACTTCGGCACCAACTTCATGGCTGCCGTCTCCGCCGCTTGCATCGTTCCGCCGCTGATCACCACCTTCGCCGTCGTTGTCGGCAAGAAGTACTTCAGCCAGGAGGATCATGACGCCGGTATCGTCAACCTCATCCTTGGTTGCACCCACATCACCGAGGGCGCCATTCCGTTCATGACCAAGAACATCTGGCCCGTTATGCCCATCATGATGCTCGGTTCTTCCATCGCTTCCATCTTGACCATCTTCTTCAACGTTCACGATCCGGCGCCTCACGGCGGCTTCCTGGTCCTGCCCGTTGTCGAGAACGGTCCGCTGTGGGTCCTCGCGATCCTCATCGGCGCCGTGGTCGGTGGCATCCTGTTCGTGGCTTTCAAGAAGTACGACTTCGAGAAGAACCAGAAGCCCGCTCCTGCAACCAAGCCGGTTGAGGCCCCCAAGGCCGCTGCCGTCGAGGCCCCCAAGGCCGAGGCTGCCGACTTCGTGAAGGTCGAGAACGTCTTTGTCGCCGAGGACTTCGCTTCTCGTGACGAGGCTCTGAGCTTCGTTTCCAACCAGGCTGTCAAGGCCGGTATCGCCAGCGACGCCGACGCCGTGATGAACGCCTTCCTGGCCCGCGAGGCCGAGGGTACCACGGGCATGATGGAGGGCTTCGCCATCCCGCATGCCAAGTCCGACGCCATTACCGAGGCTGCCGTCATCGTCGTCAAGGACGAGTCCGGCGTGACCGGTTGGGACACCATGGACGGCGCTCCCGTTAACGTGGCTATCGCCCTGCTCATCCCCGGTGCCCAGGCCGGCACTACGCACCTCAAGATCTGTCTCTTATACACATCTCCGAGCCCACGA
>CABSMK010000186.1 GCA_902478825.1 uncultured Collinsella sp. | reverse complement strand
GAAAGAAGCTGCGCCGCGGGGGAGGCGACCCAAATGGCTTTCTCATATCGTCTTATTTTTCGGGAAGAGCGACGATGCCCAAAGAATTCCTCACCTACCAGCAGCAGATGGAGAAGCTCAGAAGCTCCGGCCTCAGAATCGAGGACGAAGAGGTTTGCCAGAGGGTCCTTGCGGACATCGGCTATTTCCCAGTCGTGAACGGTTACCAGTCGTTTTTCCGCGACCCGAGCACCCGGGTATACCGCGAAGGTGCCACTTTTGGAGACATCCTAGCGCTTTACGAGTTCGACGTCGAGCTCAGGGAGATAATGCTCGATGCACTGCTCAAGGTCGAGGCGAAGATCAGGTCGGCGCTGGCCTACGAGTTCTGTGCCGCATATGGCGAGTCCCAGAGTATGTATCTAGACGCCCGCTGCTACGCGACATCGAAGGGCGCGAAGCGGGTTCTCCCGAAGCTGCTGAACATGCTTGATTATATCGCCAACAAGGATACCAGCCATGAATACCTCGACTACTACCGCAGGGCATATAAGAACGTGCCGCTGTGGGTCGCTGTGAACGCCATGACCTTCGGACAGATTTCGAAAATGCTCACGGCACTTAGGGACAACGAGAAAACCAAGATCGCCAAGAGATTCGGGGTCGGAAATCCAAAGGAACTCTCTTCGTTTATCCGCGTGCTCGCCCTCTACAGGAACGTCTGCGCGCATGGCGAGCGCCTCTTCTCCCACCGGTGCCACGTTGAGATTCCTGACACGACCTTGCACGCCAAGCTCGGCATCGAAAAGATTGGCCCGGATTACGTTTGTGGCAAGGTAGACGTCTTCTCGGCAGTGATCACGCTTCGATACCTCCTACGCGACGACGAGTTCAAAGAATTCAAGGCTAAGCTCGTCAAGTGCGTTAACGGATACTTGTCATTGGATGAGAGCATCGGCGAGGAGCGCCTCCTTGAGGCCATGGGTTTCCCAGCCGAATGGAAGAAGATAACCAGGTATAAAATTTAAGATCGGCCTAAAAACAAAATGGCTTAAGATCTATTTAACATTAACCACGAAACGGATCATGCAGTTGAGGCTGCCAAGAAAGTAATTGACGCCGGCCTTCTTGAGCTGTTCGAGCGCCTGCAAGCTGTTAAGCATGCAGGCGCTTGAATCTAAGTACGATCCATGACATAAAGCCCGACCAACGCACAACGACAGTTTTCCATGTCAAAAAGACACTGAAGTGTGAGGTGGTTCGAGTCTCGCTAATACAAATAATCAGCAGTTCAGGTCTTATGGGAATAATTCAATTCGCATCACGTTGCTTCTAAGCGGTTGTTTATACTTGGATGTAAACACTAAGGAGGCAGCAATGCTTTGAAGCTATGTTCAGCTAGATGACGGCACTCAGTTTGCCTACTCAGAGACAAGAGATGACGGGACCGTTCGCGTAGCCGTCGAACGATCTGTTGACTTTGGCTTTGACCATGCAGAATGCTTCTTGCCAGCGGTCAAATGGTTCAACGTCGAAGGATTTACTGCTGATGACCTCAATTTCTTGACAGAATTTGTTAGATCAAACGCTCCGTTTATCTTTGAACTTGCAGAACGGCAAAAGGCCGGACCGGCGGCATCGGCGCTGGCCCCCTGACGCTCTACTGTTGAACGGCAATTAACTCATGATTTCGCCTACCGACATATCCACTGCCGTCACCCGCGTGCTGGCTCAATACGACGTCAGCGTAGCCTATTTATTTGGTTCGTTTGCCCGAGGCGAGCAAACGCCCGATAGCGATATTGACTTGCGCCTAGTTTGCGGCAACACCATGACGTTCGGCACGCTTTACGAACTCTCCCATGAGCTCGAGAGGGAACTTGGGCGAAAGGTTGAAATCGTCACCAACCCACCAGAGCACATGCGCCCAGCATTCCGCAAAAGCATCAAGCAGGAAGAGATACGCCTTTATGTCTCAACATAAACGAATCGATGAGCTTACGGATACAACCCTACAGCCCTGTCCTCCCAAAGAACCTAACGCCGAAAGCCTAGAGGCCATCCGCGAAGGGGATGCGTTCTTTGCCAGTGGAGAACTAGGTCGTTTCGACAACTCCGCCGACCTTATCAATGCAGCTCTAAATGCCCCTGAAGTGTGAGAAAACTCAATCACCAAAGAGACGGCCGTCTTGGAGGTGCCAGATCGGCGAGGTACGTACCTCGCCATTTTTGTCCTTCGACGGATAGCGGTACTATCCAGCCTTCTGGCATAGCCCGAGAGCCGACGAGCGGGACCGTGTGACTTCTGGGTTTGCCTTGCAGCTCTTCCCATTCATTTGTATGCTTGACTTTGATTTTGGTCGTAAGGCGCGACCAACGGAATCAAAAGAAAGCCTGCCGAGAAGACCTTGGTCGCAGAGCACGACCAACGCAATCAAAACAATGCTCGCGGAGAAGGCGCTTTCAATCGCATTGATTGGAGGCGCCTCTAATACCAAGAGATATCTACTCTGCCGGAGAGCCAGGAGCAAAGGTGGCGGTCGAACGCGCCTGATAACGGGTATCGCTCTAACGAAACCAGTACTACGCTTGGATCCAGGACCTCGTTTCCGGAAGCCGCACGACCAGTGGACTCGCCGAAGAGTTGCGCCGCGGTTGCATTGTGGGCGCGGGCGACCCGTCGCCCGTATAGAATCAAACCATCCGCACGCCAGTTATTGAATGGATTGGACACCACATGGAAATCCCCGGCACCCTGTGCAGCAATGTGTACGACTTCGCGTTTTGCCCCGAGTCCTGCTACGACCGCTTGGCCGACCTCGCCGACCCCGAAAACTGGGGTCCCGGCAACCGCATCCTCAAAAACTACCTGTCGTTTTCGTTTAGCCGCGCGGTGTTCCTGACCGAGCGCGACGTGGACCAGACCGCCCCGTCCAACTTGCCGCTGGTGTTCGACGACGACCGCTGCCTGTTCAACACAGGCCTGTACACGCGCCGCTACGAGACCATCTACGGCCTGTTTGAGCCCAACACCAAGCCCGACGCGCGCCAGCGCTGGTTTTTGAAGGGCTTCTTTAAGGAGAGCGACCCCATGCTGGTCTCGTTTGAGTACCTGCCGTGCCGCGTGCGCTTTGCCGAGGACCCCTCCGAGCTGGTCTTTGACTACCGCTTTCCCATCCGCTCCAACATCGACCACATTCTGGGCGACGAGGAGAACCTGACGCGCATTCCTGCCAGCCCTGTCTCTTATACACA
>CABSMK010000185.1 GCA_902478825.1 uncultured Collinsella sp. | reverse complement strand
CCCCCGCCACCAGGCGCACAAAGCGGGCGATTTCCTCGGCACTGAGTAGCTCGTCATGCGCGCGGGGCGCCACGCCATCGGCCGGCATGCAATAGATGCAGCGGAAATTGCACTTGTCGGTAACGGCAATGCGCAGGTAGTTGATGTCGCGGCCAAAGCCGTCATGTTGCACGTGCCCGTCCACGCGGCCCTCCCCTCACGCGGCGTTTTATTCTTCGGAAAACATAATACCCCACGAGAGAATCACGCCGACACCCGTACGACAGGACAGGTCACTTCGTGTAAGACCGGCTTCCCAAGCCCATCCTCAGCACAGACCATCACAACATTCGATGCTTTTCCCGTTTTTGGCGATAAACGTCGAATGTTGTGATGGCTTGCCTGCCCACGGCACCCCGTAGAAGGACCAAAACGCCCCTAAAGGCCGCCGTCCCAGTGCCGAATCACGAATTCTCGCAGGTCGTTTTGCCGCTTCTGGAACGCTTCGCTTCGGTCGCACTTGAGACCCATAGCGAGCGCGATGGCGTTCATCGCCCGGTGCAATTGCAGCTGGTGGGCAAACTGAGTCCCGGTGAGGACGATCATCCTAAAGCCCAGCGCGCTCAGCACGGTCATACGCTCCGCATCCGACGCGCTGCGCTGTTTATCAAGATGGTCCGAGCCGTTGTATTCAATCCCCGTACCGCTCGCAGGCGCATATACGTCGATCTCGAAATACCCGGACTTAGCGAGATATTTGAACTCGCTGGGAACATCGACCCGATGGTTGAGCTCGATCTTGGCGTATCCCAGCCCGCCCTGGGAACGTTTTGCTACGACCATGATTGCGGTGGCCGTCTCCATGGGCGACCGCGCGCCATCGTGCACGCGCTTGAGCACGGCGGCCGCGCGTATAGCCCCCTGACGAGATCGGTTCTCATTGCAATAGGCAATCAAGTCGGCAACGGTATACCTCTGCCCCATCTCGATATAATCGCCTGTCGACAGATGATTCAAATGGTATCGGGCGCAGATTTCGTAGCCATATTCCAACTGCTCGGGCTCGCTCATCCACGAACCCGCTTGGACAAAGCACATGGCCTCATCAACCACTAGAAGGCCCTCTGCCACCTCGATAAGATGGCCTGGAGGTACCGGCGCCCCAAACACGTGGCACCTAAATCCAGCCGGCGTCGAACGCTCAAAATCGAAGTTGACGAGCGTGTCGATATGATCGAGCTCTTCTCGTGGAATACCGAGCGAAACCAGATAGTCGGTAACGATTCCAACTGCCGTTGAAGCCCTCAGCCCCTTGGCATCGAGTCCCAATTTGGGCAGGCTCGCGGTCGGCTCCGCCTCGTTAGCAAGCGAGTCCTCATCGTATAGGCTGCTTGCTCGCGAGAGCGGCTCGGACGGGCGCGCCACGTTGTGGTACAGCCAGGCAGTCTTATGGGACAGGACGATCGGCAGGTCCATGAGCCCCTCCAATGGAGTCGGATAACCAACCTTATTCCCCTGCCCACGGGTCCGCACACCTTCGTGCACAAGAAAGCGATTCCACCCGGTCGAGTGGCAGAAAAACCATCACAACATTCGATGCTTTTCCCGATTTTGGCAAAAAACGTCGAATGTTGTGATGGTTTGAGGCGAGGTGAGGGGCACGGAGGGATCAAAGCATCGTGCTCGAACGGGTTAATCCAGCTCTTTTAAGCCATGCGCCAGCTGCCAGTACTCGCCGTGCTGGGCGAGCAACTCTTCGTGCGTGCCGCGCTCGATGATGCGGCCGTGTTCGAGGACCATGATGGCGTCGGCGTCGCGGACGGTGGACAGGCGGTGCGCGATCATAAAGGTGGTGCGTCCGCGCATGATGCGGTCCATACCGCGTTCGATGAGCTTTTCGGTACGCGTGTCAATGGAGCTCGTGGCCTCGTCCAGGATGAGCACCGGCGGATCGGCGACGGCCACGCGCGCGATGGCGAGCAGCTGACGCTGACCCTGCGACAGGTTGGCGCCGTCGGCCGTGACCGGTGTGTCGTAGCCCCGCGGCAGGCGGCGGATAAACGAGTCGGCGCAGGCGGCCTCGGCAGCGGCGCGCACCTCCTCGTCGGTCGCGTCGAGCTTGCCAAAGCGGATGTTCTGCGCAATGGTGCCGCTAAACAGGTGCGTGTCCTGCAGCACAATGCCAAGCGACCCGCGCAGGCTGGCCTTGGCAATGTGCTTGACGTCGATGCCGTCGTACGTGATCTCGCCGTCATCGACCTCGTAGAAGCGGTTGATGAGGTTGGTAATGGTCGTCTTGCCGGCGCCCGTGGAGCCCACAAACGCAATCTTTTGCCCCGGCTTGGCAAACAGGTTGAGGTCCGTGAGCACGCGGGCGCCCGGCACGTAGGAAAAGTCCACGGCATGGAAGCGCACGTCGCCGGCAAGCGAAACCAAGCCGCACGTGAGCTCGGTGCCGTCGGCAGCCACCGCGCGACCCGACTCATCAACGGCAGCCACGTCATGCAGATGCCCGTACGCGCCCACGCCCTGGCCCTCGGGAATCTTCCACGCCCACGCGGCGTCGCCCGTCTGCACCAGCTCCACGCAGCCCTCGTCCACCTCGGGCTTAAGGTCCATAGCCGCAAACAGGCGCTCGGCACCGGCCAACGCGTTGAGCAAGAAGTTGCCGAGCTGCGTAAACTGGTTGATGGGCATGGCGGCTTGGCGCACAAAGACCAGGTAGCTTGCAAGCGCACCCACGTCGGCCAGGCCCTTGATGCAGAGCATGCCGCCCGCCACGGCGACGATGGCATAGTTGACGTAGCCAATCACGACGGTCATGGGCACCATGGAGTTGGCATAGCTCACGGCGGCGGTGCCGGTGCGGCGAAGCTCGTCGTTGCGGCAGGTGAAGCCGGCGACATTCGCTGCCTCGCGGTTAAAGACCTTGATGACCTTTTGGCCCGAGACCATCTCTTCGATATATCCGTCCAGGTCGCCAAGCGATGCCTGCTGGGCGGCAAAGAAGCGCTTAGAGCGCGCGCCCGAGTAGCGCGCATATAGCACAATGGCCGCATCGCACACGAGCGTGATAATCGTGAGCTGCCAGTTAAGGATGATGAGCATGGCCGTGGTGCCCACAACCTGAATGGCGGCCTGAATCACGTTGGCAAAGCTGTTGTTAAGCGCCTCGGAGACGGTGTCGACGTCATTGGTGAAAAAGCTCATGATGTCGCCCGAGCGCGTGCTGTCAAAATAACTGAGCGGCAGCGTCTGGATGTGCGCGAACAGGTCGCGGCGAATATCGGACACCACGCGTTGGGCC
>CABSMK010000184.1 GCA_902478825.1 uncultured Collinsella sp. | reverse complement strand
GCCTGAGGGTGGACCCCGGCCCCATGTTCCAGCAGAAGATCCGCGAGGCGATCGAGACGCTCGAGGCGTTCGGCTACGGCATCTCCGAGCCTGACGACCGCAACGTCCTCATCCGCGACGTTCAGACGATAAGCCGCCTCTACGCCACCGAGTACGCGGCAGTGCTGGGGGCCATCCCGACCGAGGCGACCGTGGTCGAGTAGAGGCTGAGACATGCGCTTTCCCAAATCCGTAGCGCAAGTACGGGAATGTGGAATAGCGTTCAGATATATTCTACCCGGTCATCTCGGTGACGCAAATGCGGCACGGGTTTCCGCGAACGCGGATGCCCGTGCCTATCTTTTTATGATTGTGAATACGCCTGCGCGAATGTAGATGAAGCCCCGCGGTTCAGGCCGGGGATTTTCAGCCGCGCCGCCTGATTTCGAATAAAGGCCTGCAAATGCAGACGGCTTTCGGGGGGCCCGACGGCACCTCTCTCAAAAATGGGAGTATGGCCCGAGGCCGCACCTGTGCCCCAGCTCCGCCACGAGGGCATCGTTGTCGGTCACCGAGACGATGGCGTCGCCGTCGTAGGGCGCCTCGATGTAGACGCGGTCGAGCGAGTTGGCCGTCCCCGCCCAGAGCGTCCTGGTGCGCCGGACGCCCCGCACGTGGGCGTAGGGTATCACCGAACGCGTCCCAGCGTACACGACGACGAGGCGGTCGCCGTAGAGCTCGAGGCGGTTGCTGCGGACGGGAAGGGCGGCCAGGGCCACGAGGGCCGGGACGGGCAGCAGCGCGAGCCAGCCCCATAGGAGCGCGGGACTCGAGCTCAGGAAACACGCGATACACGCCGCGGATAAACCGCCCGCCACAATCACCATGGCCGCTATGAACCACGGGTCTGTCCTGCCGGGGAACACCCGCTCCGGCCGCTCGTCCTTCTCACCCATTACGGCCTCCCTCCCGACGCCCTCCCTGGCGGAGCGTGGGGCCGGAGAGTGCCTTGAACCCGTCGCCGACCATCTCGCCCCCCGTTCCGTGGGCCTTCTGTAGTGGTGTGTACCCCCGACTGTTCGACGGATGTCGTACGATTAAAAGTTTGTCTAACCTTTTAAGACGGGTGCAGCAAGATCGAGCAGATTGTCCGTGCGAGAGGCTTCCCGCCGCAGCGCCCGGTCTCGGGTTCGATGCATCGACATCCGTCTCAGGTGGTATCTCCGCTGCGCGGCATTGCAGGGTGCAAAGCCGCGCAGCGGAGATACCACGGAGTACGCCGAGGCTTTGCTCGCGTGGGCTGAAACATATTCCCAATCCGGGAATGCATATATATAAGTGCGATCGTTTTGCCGTAGATGGGAAACCCGTCGGCCGGGCGGGACCGGAGAGCCGGGCGGGACCGGAGGGCCGGGCGGCGAATGCGAAAGGCCGGATGCAGCCGATGCCCTGAATGAGGTCCCAACACATGGGAGGGGCAGGTGAATCCATCTCTTTGGCCGCTCCCGAGGGCATGGATTTCCCAGCCCTCGCCCCCGAGGACATCTTGCAGACGATTCGCAGGTCTCCGAGCGGTAGGTACCTGATGGAGCAGAGGGCCGCGCTGGCGTAGTTGCCGCACTTCGACGATATGGACGATGACGAGCTCCGCCAATTCGCCGCCCAAGTCAGGCCGTGATTTTATAGAATTCAGGGAGGACCGCTGTCACGTTCGCCGTTTAAGAAGGTGCCGCTTTGAAATATCTCGTCGAGGATTTCGATGATCCGGCAGATCCCGTCCAAGACTACGCCGAGGCCAAGCAAATCGTCCGAAAAGTACTCGGCTCCCACCCATCGGTGAGACAAGCTGCCACATGGCCATGGAAGCCTCATTTATTTGCGAAGAACATCGGCTAGCCGCAGGATTGAAATCATCGACCGATAAGTGAGTTCCACCTTTTCGCCCGCAAGCAGTCGTTTCGAGCCAATCTCATCTAGCCCCACAAGCCGAGAAAACAGCGGGCCGCTCATCGTGCCCTCGTCAATTGACTCCCTTATGGTCTTCAAAACGTCCGTATCATGAAGCGATGCCGAGCTGTAGGGGGCAACACGAGCGGAACTCTCAATTAACGACGAGACAAAAGGATGGAGATGCTTTGGACATAGTCCATCAAACACCACATCCCCATTGTCATCCGAGCCGACCAGGCGCCAAGTATAATGATCGACCCAGTCATCTCCGTCATATATGGCGTCCATGAGCAACTTCCCGTCTAGAGAGAGAAACCTATTTGGACATCGGGGCGCAAGACCGCAATCCATATCGGGCCTGCAGCAGCTCCAACCCAACGCACCACATAGGTTCCCTTTCGTACATGTGTATCAATCTCCCCGAAATGCCGGAGAATGCAATTCCAGACCCGTTTGTCGGATAGCAATCGACGTATTTTTGTTTTCCGCTCACAACCTTGTATAGATATATCGTTCCAGCAAAAGAGAAGGTATCGTGACTATTTTAGATCTATATGGCCAATTCGAGCCCTCACCATGGCAATTGTGGCAGCTGGGTTTCTTTTCATTAAAATTTCACTTTGTTAAATCCCTGCCCCTAAGCATTAAACCCGAAGTCCACCGAGTGGGCGAAAGTAAAAGAGGGTCGAATCCGAAGCAGTTCCCAGACAATTGGCGTCCGGCCAGACACTTCGGTTTGGCCCTTTCTTTCCAGGACTCTATAACAGCAAAGCACCTGCTAGATGGGCTTTTTGTGGGTGGGTAATTGTAACAGCTGATTGAACTGCAACGCGCTGGGGCCAATAGGGCGAGGCAAACTGGCGAGGTGTGTCGTCGCGAGTGCAACCGCCACGGTCGACGACGCGGTCGTCCAGCTGCCGCGGCACGGTGCCACCGCTGTGTGTCTGGCCCTCGGCGCGACAGAAGGAGACACTGTTGTGGCCGATGGGCTAAGACCGTTGCCGACCAAGTGCCGTTAGCGGCCATTGGCACATGTCAGCCAGACTGATTCTGTGGGTATAGGGTGGCATTTCACTAAGGTCGGAAACTCCCGCAACCATTGATTGATTTCGACATGTCCGAAATTCATATTACGTATATGGGTAACAATCATTTATAGTATCCCTCAAGTAACCTTAGTAACCGAACCGGGGCAGAAGGGCCTACAAACAAGCCGCGACGAACAGCTTCTTCCGCATTTCTTTAGGCAAGCGAAAAGAGGGATGGCATGACGGCCAAGAGCTACGTAAAGATCGTTATTGTTGGCTCTGCACTTTGTCTTGCAATGGTGCTATGTGCATCATTTGCGAGGTATAGGTCCGAGCAG
>CABSMK010000183.1 GCA_902478825.1 uncultured Collinsella sp. | reverse complement strand
TATAAGAGACAGGAGTAGCTCGTACATCTTCTTCTTGCCGTCGCAGGTGGTCTCGCCGATGATCATGTCGCTAAAGTACGTAAACGGGCACTTTTGCGAGTAGGCAAAGCCGTAGGTCGACTTGATGAGCGGGCACAGGTTTGCCGGCAGCACCTTCTCGGCCTCAGGAATCACCTCGTCAGACGTACCACACAGAGCGACACTTGCGGCCCCCGCGGCATCGATAATCTCGAGCGGCGTATAGCTGCACAAAAAGCCGACCAGGCGATTACCCGCCTGCTTATAATCCTTGACGCGAATAAACGCCGCCTTGCGTTGCTCGTTGAACTCCTCAAACGTGCGCGGCAACGGCTGTTCCTCGATTTCGGCCATAGTAGTTCCCCTCTCTTGCGCCGATATACCGACAATTAAACAACGAACCCACGCCATACCCAAAAGGAAGCATCCTCTAGGGAATGGCGTCGATAAGCTCCTGCGTATACGGATCGCTCGGGTGCGCGATCACGTCCTCGGCCGCGCCCTCCTCGACAAGACGACCGTGGTAGAGCACGCCAATCCGGTCGGACATATGCCGAACCACACGCATATCATGCGTGATAAACAGCAGCGCCACGCCCGTCGTGCGCTGCAGGTCACGAAGCAAGTTGAGCACTTGAGCCTGAACGGACACGTCAAGCGCCGAGACCGGCTCGTCGCATACCACAAGGCGCGGCTCGCAAATAAGCGCCCGTGCCAGATTGAGTCGCTGACGCTGTCCCCCCGAAAGGTCGTGCGGATAGCGGTCATAATGCTCTGCCAGAAGACCGACCGAGGCCAGGGCCGAGAGCGCGCGCTCATGGCGCTCATCCGCATCGCGCACGCCGGCGATAATCAGCGGCTCCTCCAAAATGCGGCCGACACGGTTACGCGGGTCAAAAGCCGTAGAGCTATCCTGGAATACCAGCTGGATTTCGCGGCGAAACGGCTTGCGTTCGCGCTCCGACATCGTGGCGAGGTCGTGCCCGCGATAGACAATCGAGCCGGAATCCACACGCTCGAGACCACAGATCAGGCGTCCAGTCGTCGACTTGCCCGATCCGGATTCGCCAACCAGGCCATAGATCTCGCCCGGTGCGATCTCAAACGACAGATCGTCCACGGCGGTAAAGGCCTGACGCTTAAAACCTGAGCCCGGCATGGGAAACGTTTTAGTCAGATGTGAGACCCTAAGCAGGGCTTCGCTATCAACAGCCATGGCACTCCCCTTTCTCGACAAGCCAGCATTTAGACCGGTCGCACGCATTCACGGCAAACAGCGGAGGCTCCTGCGCGCGGCAACGCTCGTCCGCCCGGGCGCAACGAGGCGCAAAGCGGCATCCACAGGGTATTGCCGTAAGCGGCGGCACCGTGCCCGGAATATCCGCCAGCGTGTCAACTCGCTCGCCTTCGAGCGGCGGAATGCTCGCGATGAGCCCCTGGGCATACGGGTGGCTCGGGCGCTCCATAAGGCCGCAGGCGTCGATCTCTTCTACGATTTGACCCAGATACATGACGTGCACGCGCGAGCAGATGCTCGTGACGACACCCAAATCATGGCTGATAAAAAGCACCGCCATGCCCTCGGAACTGTTGAGGTCGCGCAGAAGGTCCAAAATCTGTTTTTGAGTCGTCGTGTCGAGTGCCGTGGTGGGCTCATCGGCGATAAGCAGGCGCGGGTGTCCGGCGAGCGCCATGGCAATCATCACGCGCTGGCGCATACCGCCGCTAAAATCGCTCGGATACATGTCGAAGCGGGCCGCGGCATCTCGAATTCCCACACGTTCCAACAGCGATAGAGCCTCGTTGCGGGCTTCGCGTCGGCTCACCTTACGGTGGGCCCGCACGGCCTCGACGACCTGGGCCCCGACCGTCATGACGGGGTTAAGCGAGCTCAAAGGGTCCTGGAAAATCATGGCGATGTCGCAGCCGCGCACTTTGCGCATCGTCTTGAGCGGACGCGCCAGCAGATCCTCGCCATCAAACACAATCTGGCCCTCATAGGCCATCTTCTGTTCATGCTCCAATAGGCGCATGACACTCTGGGCAAACACCGACTTACCGCAGCCGGACTCGCCGACAACACCAACGATCTCACCGGCATCGATATGTAGGTTGAGTTTGTTGACGGCTTCCAGCGCGTTGCCATCGCGGCCCACAAACGAGATGCAGAGGTCGCGCACGTCCAAAAGATTCTGAGCCATGGGCTAGTCCTCCTTGGTCTTGGGGTCGAGGGCGTCGCGCAGGCCGTCGCCGGCCAGATTGAGCGAAAGCACGCTCGCGATGATGGCTGCTGCCGGGAAGAAGATCATCCACCAGGCTTTGCGCATCACGTTCTTGCCCGCCTGCAGGATGTTTCCCCAGCTGGCGTCGGGCGCCTTGATACCCAGGCCCAGAAACGAGAGGGCGGCCTCCGAGAGCACGGCCTCGGCAAAGACGAAGGTCGCCTGCACCAGGAAGGGCGCCATAACGTTGGGCACGATATGCAGCCACACGATGCGCGCGGTCGAGGCGCCCTGCACGCGCAGGGCCTCCACAAAGGGCTCCTCCTTGACCACCATCGCACGCGAGCGCACGATGCGCGCCATGCTGGGCGTATAGACGATGGAGAGCGCGATGATGACGTTCCAGACCGAGGCGCCCATCATGGCCATGAGTGCGATAGCCAAAAGCACGCCTGGAATGGACATAAGGCCGTCGCAGATGCGCATGAGAATATGATCGAGCCTCTCGTTGTAGCACGCATAGGCGCCGATCACCAAGCCGAGCGCACTCGTCGCGAGCGTGACGGCAATGCCGACGCCAAGCGACACGCGCGCGCCCGCGATGACGCGGGCAAGCAGGTCGCGGCCAAAGTCATCGCAGCCAAAGGGATGCGCAGGCGAAGGTGCCGAAAGTCGCAACGCCATCTCCTGCGCATTGGGATCAACCGTCCACACCAGCGGACCGACGAGCGCGATCAGCGCAATCGCTAGGAAAATGCAGCCGCCGACCACAAACCCCTTGTTGGCAAGAGCCTTCTTAAAGTTTGCCATCATGCATCGCCCCATTTGCGAGCGCGCGGGTCAAAAGCGCCGTAGGCAAGGTCGACGGCCAGATTGATCACCGAATTCAATAAGGCGATGACCAGCAGCACGCCCTGAATCACCGGATAGTCGCGACGCTCGATAGAGCTCGTGACCAGCTGGCCCAAACCGGGGATGTTAAAAATGGCCTCAGTCACCACGGCGCCCGTAATCAGGGCGCCAAAAGAATAGCCGACCGAGGTGAGAATCGGCAGCGCTGCG
>CABSMK010000182.1 GCA_902478825.1 uncultured Collinsella sp. | reverse complement strand
GCACTATAAGCTCGCCGTGACAGGCGATGACTTTAGCTGGACCTATCAGCCCGAGTCCGATGAGCCCATCGTCGACGGCGAAGCTGCCGCAAAAGAAATCATCAGCCACAACGAAGCCTTTATATGGCCGGTCCGTCTTGTGGAATCCTTAAGCGGCAAGACCAAAACAACCGCTACCTCCAACGAAGTCGATCTTGATCAAGACGTCGACCTGTCCATGCTCTCCGACACCTTTGACCAAAAGCAGTTTGAGGAGGATCTGGGCGCCGCCATCGACGAGTTTAACGAGGGCCGTTCGGGCACGTTCGAGGCCAATAGCTCCTATGACGAGCAGGCCGGCAAGTTTACCGTCGAGAAGGCGCGCTCCAACGAAAAGCTCAACCGCGAGCATGTCATTAAGTACGCCGAGCTCGAGCTTGCCTCGCTGACCGAGACCGTAGATCTTTCCAAGCTCGGCAACGATGCCTATGAGCCGCTTAATGGAACGCTGACCGATGATCAGATTCAGGCCGCATGCGATGCCGCCAACAACTTCCTGGGCGTCAACGTGACCCTCAAGCTCAACGGCGAGGATGCCGGCAAGGTTGATGGCAGCTCCGTGTTGCAGTGGATCAGCTTTGCCGATCCGGCCAACCCCACGCTCGATACGTCGCAGATCAGCAGCTGGGCAGCCGAACTCGCCAACGGCTTTAATACCGTGGGCTCCACTCGTTGGTGGACGCGCGCCGATGGCAAGCAGTGCGCCGTCGAAGGCGGCGACTTTGGTTGGTCCATCGACAGCAGCTCGCTCGCCAAGCAGGTCGAGGACGCCATTAACAACAAGCAGACCGGCGAGATCGAGATCAAGTACTCCCAGAAGGCCGACACCTTTACCGCAAAGGGAGAGCCCGACTGGAAGGCGTATATCGACGTCGACCTGTCCGAGCAGCACGCGCGCTACTATGACGAGAGCGGCAATATCGTGTGGGAGGCCAACTTTATTTCCGGCAAACCGGGCGAAGACGCCACCCCCGAGGGTGTGTGGCAAATCAACAGCAACGACGGCGGCAGCACCCTGATCGGAGCCAAGGACCCCGAGACCGGTAAACCCAAATATGAGAGCCCGGTGAGCTACTGGATGCCGTTTGCGGGCAACATGATCGGCTTCCACGACGCCACCTGGCAAAACGACAAGAGCTTCGATAACGCCGAGTCGTACAAGTGGTGCGGCAGCCACGGTTGCATCAACCTGCGCCTGGCCGACGCCAAGGCACTGCACGATTGCATCAAAGTCGGCCTGTGCGTGGTTGTCCACTCGTAGTGCAACGCGCGCATTCCTACAACGTGGAACCGCTGCGACCAATCTAACAGTTCCGAAAGAAACCGTCCTATGCGCCCGCCCCAACCGGTGGGCGCATATAATTATCGAGGTTCTTTCTATAAAGGAGACGCTATGCCGAATGTCCCCACGATCACCCCGGGCCCAGATGATACCGAGCGCACGCCCGAAGGTGCCACCGAAACGTTTCCTCTGATTACAAACGTACATGCCGACAAGCAGAGCGGACGCGCGAACGATACGGCCGAGATTTCCGATGAAGAGGCATATGCCAAGCTCAAGGCAAAGCGTGCCGAACGCCGACGCAAAAAGCTGATTCGTCGCGGTATTGCCGCCGGCGTCGTGGGTGCCGTCGCGCTCATTGCCATTGTTGCAACCCTTGTTATCAATGTGCAGCCACAGGGCGCTAGCGGTCCTGTGACCGACATGGTGACCGAGGGCACGTTTACCACAACGGTCGAGGCGAAAGGCCAGCTCAAACCCATTTCGTCCTCAGTGGTCTCCCCTTCTGTCGACGGCACGGTCGATTCTATCAACGTGCAGGCAGGCCAATCCGTCAACGAGGGCGACGTGCTTATGACCATTAAAAACGACGAGCTCGATCGCAACGTTGCCGAGGCGCAGCGTGCAGTTGCTGCCGCTCAAGAAGACCTCGCCAACGCGCAGAAAGCCGCAGCTGCTGCGCAGGCCACCCCAACGACGGACGTCGAGGGAGCTTCCGCAGCGGCTGGCGTCTCCGCCGCATCAGTGGACACGAACGCCGTATCGGCCGCGCAGCGCAGCCTCGCATCAGCCCAGGCAAACCTCGACCAGGCGAACGCCAAGGCCTCCAGTCGCACGGTCACGGCCCCGAGCTCGGGTAGCATCGTGGAGCTCAATGCCAAAGTGGGCGCCACGGTTACAGGCGGCATGATCATGGGCGAAAGCGATACGAGCGGCGGCAAGCAGTGCATGCAGATCGCCGACCTATCTAAGATGAAGGTGACCGTGCAGGTGGGCGAAAAGGACATCGCCAAGATCGCCGTTGGGCAGAGCGCCAACGTCACGTATCCCGCGTTTCCCGATATCGTGAGCCAGGGCACCGTCACGGCTATCGCGTCGGTGGCAAACTCCGACGCCGCCAACGGTGGCGGCGGCAGCGTGACCTTTAACGTCGACATTTTCATCGAGGCGCCCGACGCGCGCCTGAAGCCGGGCATGACGGCCGAGGTCTCGGTGGTGACCGAGCAGCTCGACGACGTGGTGATGGTGCCGACGATGGCGCTCATGACCGAAGACGGCGAACACTATTACGTCAACGTCGCAACCGATGACGAGGGCAAGCAAACCCATCGCGTGAAGGTGACCGTCGTGACGCAAAACGACAACGAAGCCGTAGTCGGCAAGACACAGGTTAAGCGCGACGACCAGGGCAACGAGATCAACCCCAACGTTCCGGTTACCAAGCTGCGCGATGGCGACACCCTCGTCATGGACACCGGAGCGGACGCAACGGCTGACGGCGGCTACGGTGCGGATTCGGGCAGTATGTCTGCCGACGAGGGCATGTAATGCGTCCCGTTATCGACATCCGCAACGTGCACCGCATCTTTGAGAGCGTGGCGGGGTGCGCCCACATCCTGCACAACGTGAGCCTGGCGGTAAATCCCGGCGAATTCGTCGCTATCACCGGCCCCTCGGGCTCGGGCAAGTCGACGCTCATGAACATCCTAGGCTGTCTGGATAAACCAACGGCGGGCGACTACTACCTGCAAGGGCTCAACGTGGCCGAGCTCGATGATGAGGAGCTCACCGAAGTCCGCGCCCTGAGCATTGGCTTTGTCTTTCAGAGCTTCAACCTGCTGCCGCGCCTGTCGGTTATCGAAAATGTGATGCTGCCGCTGGCCTACACCAATGTGCCCCGTAGCCAGCGCGAAATGCGCGCCGTGCACGCGCTGCAGGCTGTCACGCTGCCCGTCGACCACTGGGACCACCGCATATCCGAGCTCTCGGGCGGCCAGATGCAGCGCGTCGCAATCGCGCGCGCCCTCGTCAATGACCCGCCCATCATTCTGGC
>CABSMK010000181.1 GCA_902478825.1 uncultured Collinsella sp. | reverse complement strand
GGTCATGCCGTCCTCTTTGAATGACAAGTTGTCGCTCTGGTGCCCGCGCAACGTCGAGCAGTTGCGGCGTTTGGTAAAACGCCGCAACGAACTAGCTCAGCATTGCATCCATCATCTCGGAGTTGACGGAGTCGTCGGCAGACCACTCGCCGTCGTCGTTGCAGGTGTACTTGAAGATAACCGTGGTCTTCCTGGGCTCGGTGGCCTTGGTCACATCGACCATAACCTGACCGGCCATCTTGTACAGCTCGTCATCGGAAGGAACCGTGTCAAGCGCGGCGACCTTCTCCTGATACTGGGTGGAGAAGTCCTCGACGATCTTGTTCATAGACTTGCAGGTGATAGAGACCTCGGCGGTCGCGACACCCTTGTCCTCGTCGACCGTCACGTCGCCGATCTTGTAGTCAAAGCCCTCGAGATAGGTCTTGGCATACTCCTTGGGATCGATACCCAGCTGCTCGAACTCGTCGCCCGAAGCTTCCTCCAGACCAGAAAGGAAGTCGTCGCCACCGTTCTTGACCTCGTCAAACTGCGTCGTAAGATCCTCGGTGATGAGCTCCTCAACCGAAGGACCTCCACAGCCGGAAAGCACGACCACGCATGCAACCAAGACGGCCATGAGGGGCGCAAGCAGCAGCTTCTTTTTCATGTTGTTCCTCCCAATGAGCGGCACCGCGCTTCCCGGACGCGGCACACGTTGTAATAAGTAAGCCCATACTATCCACTTATGAACACCCTCGGCAACGCGAAGGCGCGGTCGGTTCGTTTTAGCGTCCGAACGGTTTGCAAGCCCGCCCAACGCGCAATAAAACGCTTCCCCACGGTGCAATAAAAAAGGTGGCCGGAAAACCCGACCACCCTTGCACATCCTTTGAACGCCGCAGTTTACTTGCGAACGACCTTAACGATGGCGTCACCGGCGGCGACGGCGGACTCTGCCTCAACGGTGAGCTCGACGTCGGCAAACTCGGCGGTGTTGGACACGGCCACGACGACGCAGTCCTTGTAACCGGCGGCAGCGATCTTGGCGCGGTCGATCTTGAGTATGGGCTGTCCGGCCTTCACGACGTCGTCAGCCTTGACGAAGCCCTCGAAGCCATCGCCGTTCATGTTGACGGTATCGACGCCAACGTGCACCAGAACCTCGATGCCGCTATCGGACTGCAGACCCACGGCGTGACCCATGGTGACGGTCACCTTACCGTCGCAGGGAGCGTAGACCAGATCGTCCTCGGGCCACACGGCACAGCCCTTGCCCAGAACCTCGCCACCAAAGACGGGATCGGGCACGTCGGCCATCTTGATGACCTTGCCCTTGACGGGCGAGCACAGCACGTCGGCGCCGGCAGAAGCAGAGATGGAGGCCGGAGCAGCGGCAGCCGCGGGCTCAGCCTTCTTCTTGAACATATCAAACAGACCCATACGTTTTCTCCTCTTGATTAAGCGCAACGTTGTGCGCATGCCTACGGTAATTATAGTGCCAAATGGTTCGAATGCTAAGGTGGGGACTCGAATCGCAAGCCCTTCTCGGTAGTGCTCGTGGGATGAGCATCTCCTTTGCATCGCGGTTCGATAAGCCGAGTATCGCCCACGCGCGGGACGGGCAGAAGCGGGCACGCCAAACCCGATACTTCTTTTCGCTCTCGAGTCCTGCCGCCGCCCCGTCCCTGACACTTCCTGATACCGACCGAAACGTGCCAAAATAAACCTGTCCCTTTTTGGTAGGTTTGGCGAGTGTGGATTTTCGGACGCTTAACTAACGAGCGTGGACAATCTCCCACTTTGAGGCCGTCACCGAGCCAAAAACGGGAGATTATCCGCTCTCATTTTGGATAACCCCCCTTGTACCAAGCCGAGCTCCATGGTCAAGTAATAACGACTTCTCATCATTAGATTGTTTACATCAATTCTAATAACTATTTAATCCTTAAACTCGTTATTAGAATTGATATGATTGGCCTAATAACGAGTTTCCGGCACTAAAGATATGGAGGGCGCGATGCAAATCGAGGAGAACGGCCAGGGAACGCTCCGCAATAATCTATCGGGGAAATTGGCTTACTATTCGTTTTTTCCAACGCCCTTGCAATCATTGAGGCAGCTAAACCTCACCGAGGAAACCTATCGCACGCTTTCCGCATGCTCACGAAAGCTTGGAGAGCTTGAAGGCATGCTCTACTTTGTTCCCAACGCCGATATGTATCTGACAATGTACGTGCGCAAAGAAGCACTCCTTTCTTCGCAAATTGAGGGAACCCAGTGCACGTTTGACGACCTACTTAGTCCATCGCAAACACAACTCCATCATAAAGATGTCGCAGACGTCGTGAATTACGTCCGTGCTGTCGACCGCGGCGTAGAACTGCTCAAAAAGATGCCCTTGTGCACGAGACTTCTTAGGCAAGTTCATGCGGTCCTGCTGGACGGAGTGCGCGGAACGGAGAAGAATCCAGGCGAGCTGCGCTCCTCACAAAACTGGATTGGCCCCTCAGGCTGCACCATTGCAACCGCATCGTTTGTCCCTCCAAACATTGAAGATTTGAGTAACACGCTCCAGGACCTCGAACGCTTTATCAATGAGCCTCAAGTCGAAATGGATCCGATTGTGCGGGCGGCGCTCGTCCATTACCAATTTGAAACTGCCCATCCATTCCTAGACGGAAACGGTCGCCTGGGCAGGCTTCTCATTACACTTATGCTCATCAATGATGGCGTTCTTCATTCTTGCTTGTTCTATCCATCGTTCCAGTTCAAGAAAAATCGAAGCGAGTACTACCGGCAACTCACATCCGTAAGGGAGAGAGGCACTTACGAGGAATGGATAGAGTTTTTCTGCAACAGTCTTCTCGAAAGTGCGAAGGACTCGGTAGGGTCTTTAAAAAACCTTGTTGACCTCCATAACCGTTCCACAGCAACCATTACCGAAAATCTCGGAAGGACTGCTGCAAACGGGCAAAGGCTGTTGGGCATTCTTGAAGAGCACCCCATCGTCGACACCGCATTCATCGCTGCCCAACTCGATATCGGCAGGAGTACCGCGAGCTCGCTCGTCAAATCATTTGAAGAATTGGGTATCCTCCGTCCGCTCGACGAGTCAAGACAGAGATACCGGCAGTACGGGTATGAAGAGTATCTTTCGATTCTCAGGGAAGACGCCGAGCCGATTAGATAGGCATCGCAACCCAGGCAAATTAAAGCGAGCGTGGATAATCTCCCACTTTGAGCCTGCACACAGGCCAAAAACGGGAGATTATCCACGCTCATTCCTGAGTAGTCATTTATGAACGTCCCCAATGACTACCCAATGACTACCACGGCAACGCCGATGTTTTGGCAACGCCAGCGAGCGGGTCGCATTTGTGACAAGGTGACGTGAAACAAAAGGGCGCTGACCTTCTGGTCGCGCCCTTGAAGT
>CABSMK010000180.1 GCA_902478825.1 uncultured Collinsella sp. | reverse complement strand
CTCAAGCTCCGGCGAAATCTGGCGATGCCCGCGCACCATGAGCGGCAGGCGATCGTGCGGGCAGCTCGCACCGCGCTTGATGGCCATAAGCGCGCCGTCCACGTCGCGCTCCCCCAGCTGGTCGGTACCGCGAATGCTGCGGAATTCCTCAACACGCACGGGATTACGTTTAACCAGGGCCAGCAGCGTATCGTCGGACATGACCCACTTGCGCGGGATGTTGCGCCGCTCAGCGCGGTCCTCGCGCCAGGCGGCAAGCTCGCGCGCGATGCCCAGCTGATGGCGGCTACACGAGTTGATGCGCTTGACCTTGCGGAATGCCTCATGGCGGTCGGCGCGGTAGTGCGACTCGTCGGCCAGCGGACGCAACTCGTCGAGCACCCAGTCCACGCGGCCCAGCTCGCGTAGGCGGCTCATCATCTCGGTATAGGCAACGATCAGATACTTGACGTCATCGATCGCGTACTCGATCTGTTTATCGGTCAGCGGGCGGCGCGACCAGTCGGTCAGCGACTCGGTCTTAGGCAACGAAACGCCGCAAAACGTCTGCACGAGCGCGCCGTAGGAAATCTGCTGACGCTCGCCCAAAAAGGCGGCGGCCACCTGCGTGTCAAAAATGGGACGCGGCAGCACGCCCACGGTATGGAGCATAACCTCCATATCCTGCGAGCAGGCGTGAAACACCTTGGTCACGCTCTCATCGCCCATAAGCTCGGCGAGCGGCGACAGGTCGTCGATCACCAGAGGATCGACCGCGACGCTCTCGGCAGGGGTGGCAATCTGAACCAAACATAGACGCGGATGGAACGTGCGCTCGCGCAAAAACTCGGTATCGACGGCAATCGCGTCGAACTCACGGGCGCGCTGGCAAAAGTCGAGTAGAGCCTGATGTGTGGAAATGTACATATCAACCCATCGAATAAGGTTAGGCCCGAAAAACACGGGTAGGATATCGGCATTGCCTTACAACTATACTCGGTTAGTCACAGAACGGGAACGTAAGTATGCGCTGCCTTATCATCCACAACCCGGCATCGGGCCCCAGCTCAGATGAAATCTACGCATTCACGCACGCCCTCGCGCAGGGCGGCGACGAGGTCGTGATGCGCTTTATCGGCGATGGCATGGAGCCCGAGGACGCCGTGGCAGACGTGCGCGAGTTTGATCGCGTGGTCGTTTCGGGCGGCGACGGCACCGTCTCCAACGTGCTCGACCAGATGCGCGGGTGCGGTGTCCCCACGCTCGTCTTCCCCTCCGGCACAGCCTGCCTGTTCTTCAACAACATCGGCAATGCCCCCGAGGCAGCGGCGCTCGCCAAGGCCTGCCGCGCCGGTCGCACGGTCAAAGTCGACATGGGCGAGCTCTTTTGGCTCGACGAGAACGGCAACGAGAAGCGCCACGGCTTTATCATCATCGCCGGCTCGGGCTTCGACGCCGAGATCATGATGAAGGCCGCCCCCACCAAAAACGACATCGGCGAGATCGCCTACTTCCTCTCTGCGCTCGCCACGCCCAACCCCACGGTGGCGCACTTTACCATTGAACACGACGGCATTGTCGAGGAGCTCGACGGCATCTGCTGCATGGCCGGCAACACCTCGGTCATCCAAAACGACATCAACCTGTTCCCCGACTGCCGTATGAACGATGGCATGGTCGACATTGCGGTCATCGAACCCGTGCGCACCGTGCAGCTGCTGCCTACCGTGATCACCGCTGCGCTTGACCCCGCCGGCAAGGTACTCGGCCGCCCGCAGTTCAAGATCATCCAGACCAAAGAAGCAAAGATCACCTGCACGCCGTCGCTGGGCATGCAGTTCGATGGCGAGATCATCTCCAGCAACTCGGGCGTCTTTGGTGCCCGCGCACTTCCGCAATGCCTCGACCTCATCGTCGACGAATTCTCCCCGCTCGGAAAATAGGAGGACCCCATGAACGACAACCCTCTGATTGGCTTTATCGTCATCGTCTTGGCCATGCTCGTCGGCTATGCGATTAACGTAATCCACCGCCGGAAGAAGTAATTCCACATTGGTATGATATTCATCCAATCATCGTCTCCCCCGTTGTTTATGCATTTGCCAAACAGCGGGGGATTTTTCTTTGTGCCCTGTGCAAGGCGCTTTATTCAGGCACAGTAATTGCAGGGAGTCTTAATTTAGCTAAAGCTATAAAGTGAGTATTCTTATCCACTCATCGCATATTTTAGGACGCTCATCGAGTATTTCGTCAAATTTAATGAATACTCTTTAGACTTCCGATAGGCTAATAGATGTATTTATTAGCTGAAATCCTGCACGGTTCCGCGGGGTTTCAACGGTTGGGAGGGATTATGAGGTTTACTCATCCTGTCAACACGCTCAAAAAGCTCGGCTGCGGCCTTGCATTTGGAGCAGCGGCCATTATGGCCATGCCGACTTCGGCGCTCGCTTGCACCCAGATCTACATGGGCAGCAAGCTTACGGCAGACGGCAACACGTACTACGGCCGTTCCGAGGACTTCGGTCCGCGCTATGTCAAGCACTTTGGCATTGAGCCCGCACACGAGGACGGCAACGAATACACATCGGTCGAGTCCGGTTTTGAATACAAGTCCAAGGGCGCAACCTACCGCTACACCTTCGTTCGCGACAACCCCTCGCAGTGGGAAGATCGCTACGACGCATATTCCGAGGCCGGCATCAACGAGAAGGGCGTCTCCTGCTCTGCCACGCTGAGCACCTCCTATAACGAGAAGGCCGAAGAGGCCGACCCCATCACCGAGGAGACTGGCATTGGCGAGTACAGCTATGCCAGCGTCATCCTGGGCGAGAGCGCCACGGCCCGCGAGGGCGTCGAGCTCATCGGCAGCCTGATCGACGAGCAGGGCGTCTGCTCTAACGACCAGATCATCATCGCCGACAGCACCGAGACCTGGCTGTTCGCCGCGCTTTCCGGCCATCAGTGGATTGCTATGAAGCTCGCCGACGACATCGCCTCGCTCAACCCCAACATCGGCAACCTCACCTATAACGTCGACCCCGATGACACCGAGAACTGTCTCCATTCCGAGGGCATCGAGTCCATGCCTAAGGAGAAGGGCTTTGCCGAGTACACCGACGGCAAGTTCGACGTCGCCAAGACCTACGGCGAGGAGATCGGCGAGGCCGGTATGCACCAGTGGTCGCGCTATATCCAGGGTCGCGATTACTTCATGGCCCCACTGGCTGAAGGTACTGACTACGAGATCGTGAAGGACGAGCGTGAAGACGCTCGCGCCACGACCGGCGCCCTGGTCCACGAGATGCAGCCGCTGCTCTTCCAGCCCGGCAAGTCCGACTGGAACACCTTTGAGATGATCCGTTCCTTCGCCGCTCGCGGCGAAAATGTCGCCGGCCTCAACGCCAACACCGACGGCGCCTATGCCTGTCTCTTATACACATCGACGCTGCCGACGAATAGAG
>CABSMK010000179.1 GCA_902478825.1 uncultured Collinsella sp. | reverse complement strand
GAGACAGCGCTGCGGGCGCTGCGCGTCCGCTTGACGCTCGCTCCCTCGCGGGTTCGAGTCCCGCCGGCGTCCAAAAGAAACGAGCCCGCATCCCTGGGGAACACGGGCTCGTAAACAATACGTGGTAGGGGCGGTGGGACTCGAACCCACAATCCTTGCGGCGAGAGATTTTAAGTCTCCTGCGTATGCCAATTCCGCCACGCCCCCGTGAGACTAGAAGTCTAGCACAAGCCGTTCGCTACGCGTTGACAGCCATCGAGTGCCGGCCCGACTTTTCCAAGTACTCGGCAAACTTGGCCTCGTCGCCCTTGTTTTGGTACTGCAGGGCCAGCAGGTACTCCAAGCGGCAACTCTTAACCTTATCGTCGCCGGCCTCCTCGAGCATGCGCTCCAGCTCGGGAATGTCGTTGTGGCGCTTGAGGATCATCGTGTCGTACATCAGCTGGCACTCGTGCGCAACTGCCTCGGCCTGACCGCCCTCAAAGCCCTTGATCTCGTGCAGCAGCTCCTTGGACTTTTTACGGTCCTCCTGGCCAACGTAGTAGTTAAAGGCCTTAATGACCAGGTCGACGCGCTGCATCTTGGGCAGGTTGAGTCCCAGCAGCAGATCGAACATCTCGCTGGCGCGCTCGTGGTCCTCGCGCAGCAGATAGGAGTTCAGGCGCAGGTAGTCGCGGTTGTAGCGCGGGTACAGCATGCTGGTGAGTTTGCCGTCGAGCAAACGATCGAACTCGTCCCACTGCTTGGCGGCCATGAGCTGCTGCAGGCGCTTAAACGTGGTGCGTTTTTTGACGCTAAAGAACACCGACACGGCGATGCAGATGATAACGACGGCGGTCCAGAGTGTGCGGGAATCGGGCATATTAGGGTCCTTAGTCGCTCATAAAGCGAGCGGTATGACAACACGTACTAGATGTATTATACGCAGCGCGCAAGCAAACTGGCATAAAAGCTCATCGAGGCCGAGTGCCATCGCTCGCTGCGGTACACTTACCTAAAGTAAACCATGAAGGGAGACATTACCTATGAAGAAGATCGTTTTGGCTTGCGGTGCTGGCGCTGCTACTTCCACGCTCGTTGCCCAGAAGGTCGCCACCCTGCTCGACGCCAACGGTTACGCCGACAAGTATGAGATCGTGCAGTGCGCCATCTCCGAGGCCAAGGATTACTGCGACGAGGGCGCTGATCTGCTGATCGCCACCACCGTTGCCCCCGAGGGCCTCACCTGCCCGTACGTGAGCGGCGTGCCCTTCATGACCGGCATGAACCGCGTTGCCGCCGAGAAGGCCGTTCTCGACGTCATGGCTCAGTAGGCGCTGACTGCATGAGTGAGCAGAACGCCAACCCGGTAGAGCTCTTTGGTATGCGCGTTGCCCATGTGGGCATTAACGCCACCGACCCGGCAGACGCCCTGGAGATCGCGGAGCTGTTCTCGACGATGATGGGCCTGCCCGTCATCGAGACCCCGGTTTCGTACTTCAACGATTCGCTGGTCGAGATCATGAAGCAGAACGGTCGTGGCACCAAGGGCCACATCGGCTTTGCCGTTAACGACATCGATGCAGCTGAGAAGTGGTTTGCCGAGCGCGGGCTCGAGGTCAACGAAGAGTCGCGCGCGCTGCTGCCCGACGGTGGTACCAAGCTCGTGTACTTTAAGCGCGAGTTCGCCGGTTTCGCCGTGCACCTGTGCCGCGAGTAGCGCACAAGCTGCCATAGCTGGCAAAAAGGGATAGGGCCGCGTGGCCCTATCCCTTTATTTATGCCGAGGGGCTTCCTGCCGCGGCAGGCGAATCGTAAAGCGGCTGCCGACCCCTTCGACCGAGGTCACACCGATGACGCCGCCGTGGCTGTCGACGATCCACTTGGCGATCGCAAGCCCCAGACCCGAACCCTGTGCGCCGGCATCGCGCGCGTTGTCGGCACGGTAGAACCGCTCGAACGCGTGAGCTGCGGATTCCTGGTTCATGCCGATGCCCTCGTCCTCAACACTTATGTCGATCGTGCCCGCGCCCGCATCCGGCGTTATGCCAAATGTGACGGTCGTTCCCGCATCCGAGTACTTGGCGGCGTTTTGCACGATCACGCGCAGAGCCTGCTTCACGAGTGCCACGTCGACGGGCGCGTCGCAGCGCGAATCGCTGACAAGCGCGGTGTCGTACGCCAGCCGATACGTGTGCGCGGTATCGATCATCTGCGATTCTTCGCATACCTCGCTGACCAGTGCGGCCAAGTTGGTATGTGCGCGCCGCAGGACCGTGCGCCCGGCATCGCCGCGCGCCAAAAACAGCAGCTGCTCCACAAGCTCTTGCATGTGCTCGCTTTCGGCTTTAAGGGACGCGATGGACTCCGCCAGCACGTCCGGGTCGTCCTTACCCCAGCGGTCGAGCATGTTCACGTAGCCCTGAATCACCGCGATGGGCGTGCGCAGCTCGTGGCTCGCGTCGTTGACAAAGCGCATCTGCTGCAGCTTGGCCTCTTGCATCTGGCGCAGCAGGCGGTTGAGTGCGACCTCGATGCTTGCCAGGTCGGCGTCGCCGGTGGTGACGCTCGGCGAGTCGACGCTTGCGCGCTCGATGGCCTGCTCCAGTGTTTCCATTTTGCCGCCGGCGAGTTGCATGCGGCCGAGTTCGTCCACGCGTAGGGCCAGATCGTTGAGCGGCGCCATGGTGCGGCGCACGCGGCGGGCGCCGCCGAGCATATCGAGCATGCTGATGACCTGCCAACCTACAACAACGATATAGAGGGGCCAAAGTGCGATGAGGTCCTGCGCGAGGGGGAAGGTCTTGGTGGTACGCGCAAGCTCGACGGTATAGGTGAGCGTTGTCAGGTCCCAGCCGCGCGCGGGCTTCAGCGACATGCCGCGAACGGTGGCGCCGGGGACCCATCCTGCGGTAAACGCGCTGTCGGGCAGTGTCTGGTTGTATCCATAGACGAGGATCGCCGCCGCAATCACCACCAGCAACAGATCGAGCCAGACGTAGCTCATCAGGCGGCGCCACATATAGCTCCAGTTGATGGCGCGGGCGATGGAGGTGACGCGCTTGGCCTCGGCGTTACGTGCGGCAGACATAGCCCACCCCGCGCACGGTCTGGATGATGCGGGCACCGCCGGCGTCCTCGATCTTGGCGCGCAGGTGCGCGATGTGCACGTCGACGTTGTTGGTGTCGCCCACGTATTCGTAGCCCAGCGCCTCGTGCGCAATGCGCTCGCGCGTGAGCACGGTGCCGGCATGTGCCATAAGCAGGGCGAGGACGTCGAACTCGCGGGCGGTCAGCACGATGGGCGAGCCGCCGACCGTGACTTCGCGGCGGTCGGGATCGAGCGCGACCGAACCCACGGTGAGCGCGGCGGGGGAGGGCGAGGCGGAAACCTGGGTCGAGTCACTGACCGGGGGCATCGCAGTGGCGCCGACACCCGTGCCGCCTGCCGCGCCCGTCCCGATGCCGCCAACGCCCGAAGCCGCCCGCACGGCCTCCGAGCGCTTCAAC
>CABSMK010000178.1 GCA_902478825.1 uncultured Collinsella sp. | reverse complement strand
GATCTGCGCATGTCTCGTGGGCTCGGAGATGTGTATAAGAGACAGATCTGTAACATCTAGGATCAAAAATGGCTGCTAGATGTTACAGATCGAGACGGTAGTGCGCCTGGGCAGCGGCGGGCTGACATTTCAGTACCCTATCCATCAATCACTCAGAAAATCTTATATATAGAGACTTAGATTTGTGTATAAGATCGCGCAAAGCTGGCAACAATACATCTCGAACAACGTGAAGCCGCCCCGTAGGGCGGCCGCCCCAAGAGAGGTGATTCCATGAGAATCGATAAGCTAGCAATGACGTCGCGCGAGGCGCTGCAGACCGCCATGAGCACGGCTGCCGACGCGCAGGCCGGCGCGGTGGAGCCGATTCACCTGCTGTCTGCCCTGCTCGGTGCTGGTGAGCGCAATATCTCCGTGATTATCGAGCGCATCGGTGCCGACCCGGCCCAGCTCGCACGCTCCACGCAGGATGCCATCGACCATGCGCCTAAGGTTTCGGGCGAGGGCCAGCAGATGGGTCTTTCCAATGAGCTCGTCCGCGTCATCGAGAAGGCCGAGAAGAAGGCCACCAAGATGGGCGACAGCTTTGTGGTGACCGAGCATCTGCTGATGGCACTTGCCGAGGACAAGGGTGAGGCCGGCCGCGTTCTGCGCGACGCCGGCGTCACCAAGGAGCGCATCGAGCAAGTCTACGAGGAGCTGCGCGGCGATGACCGCGTGACGTCTGCCGAGGACAAGACCCAGTTTGAGGCGCTGGAGCAGTACGGACGCAATATCTGCGACCTTGCCCGCGCCGGCAAGCTCGACCCGGTCATCGGCCGTACCGACGAGATCCGTCGAACCATCCAGGTCCTGTCCCGCCGCACCAAGAACAACCCCGTGCTCATCGGTGAGCCGGGCGTCGGTAAAACGGCTATCGTCGAGGGCATCGCCCAGCGTATCGTGGCCGGCGACGTGCCGAGTACGCTGCGCGACCGCGACCTCATCGAGCTCGACATGAGCGCGCTGGTCGCCGGCGCCAAGTACCGCGGTGAGTTCGAGGACCGCTTGAAGGCCGTGCTCAAGGAGGTACAGAAGTCCGAGGGCAAGGTCATCCTGTTCATCGATGAGCTCCACACCATCGTGGGCGCGGGTGCCACCGAGGGCTCCATGGACGCCGGCAACATCCTCAAGCCGGCGCTCGCCCGTGGCGACCTGCACGCGATCGGCGCGACCACGCTCGATGAATATCGCAAGTACATCGAGAAGGACGCGGCGCTTGCCCGTCGTTTCCAGACCGTTATGGTGAGCGAGCCTACCGTCGAGGACACCATCTCGATTCTGCGTGGCCTCAAGGAGAAGTACGAGATCTTCCACGGCGTGCACATTACCGATAGCGCGCTCGTGGCCGCCGCCGACCTCTCCGATCGCTACATTGCCGACCGCTTCCTGCCCGACAAGGCCATCGACCTGGTCGATGAAGCCGCAAGCCGCCTGCGCATGGAGCTCGACAGCATGCCGGTCGAGATCGACGCAACCACGCGTCAGCTCACCCAGCTGCAGATCGAGGAGCAGGCGCTCATGAAGGAGACCGACGATGCCTCCAAGGAGCGTCTGGAGGCCCTACGCCAAGAGATTGCTGAGGTCCAAGAAAAGCTCAACGTGCAAAAGGCCGGCTGGCTCAACCAGAAGAACGCCATCGACCACGTGCAGGAGCTCAAGGGTCAGCTCGACGAGGCCAAGAGCGAAGAGGAGCGCGCGACGCGCAACGGCGACCTGGGCCGTGCGTCCGAGCTGCGCTACTCCGTGATTCCTGGCCTGCAGCAGCAGATTCAGGATTCCGAGGCTGCGCTCGAGGCACAAAAGCAGCAGGACGGCGAGGGCCTCAACGAACAGGTGACCTCCGATGAGATCGCCGAGGTCGTGAGCGCTTGGACCGGCGTGCCCGTGTCCAAGATGATGCAGGGCGAGCTCGACAAGCTGAAGGGCCTGGAGGGCGAGCTGCATAAGCGCGTCATCGGCCAGGACGAGGCCGTCTCCGCCGTTGCCGCAGCTGTGCGCCGCAGCCGTGCGGGCCTCTCCGATCCAGACAAGCCCATCGGCAGCTTCTTCTTCCTGGGCCCCACCGGCGTGGGCAAGACCGAGCTCGCCAAGGCGCTTGCCGAGTGCCTGTTCGATGACGAGCGTGCGCTCGTGCGTATCGACATGTCTGAGTACATGGAGAAGTTCAGCGTCCAGCGTCTGATCGGTGCGCCTCCGGGATACGTGGGCTACGACGAGGGCGGCCAGCTCACCGAGGCCGTGCGCCGTCGTCCGTACTCCGTGATCTTGCTCGACGAGATGGAGAAGGCCCATCCGGATGTTTTCAACGTGCTGCTGCAGGTGCTTGACGACGGCCGTCTGACTGACGGTCAGGGTCGCCAGGTGTCCTTCAAGAACACGATCATCATCATGACGTCTAACGTGGGTTCCAAGGCCATCGCCGAGCTTTCCGGCAAGGACGAGGAGGAGATGCGCCATCAGGTCGACGCGGCCATGGCTCAGACCTTCCGCCCCGAGTTCCTCAACCGTATCGACGATATCGTGGTGTTCCATCCGCTCGGCATGGCGCAGATCGAGAAGATCGTCGACATCCAGCTCGCCGACGTCCGCGCGCGTCTGGCCAAGGAGCGCATGACGCTTGCCATCACCCCGGCGGCCAAGCAGATGCTCGCCGTGGGCGGCCTGGACCCGGTCTTTGGCGCCCGTCCGCTCAAGCGTCTGGTGCAGCGCGAGGTCGTGGATGCCATCGCCGCCGCTATCATCGACGGCACGGTGCGCGAGGGCGATCAGGTGACGGTCGATGTCGACAAGGACGGCGGCTTTACCGTCGTGTGCGACAATACGCCGGCGGCCACCTACGAGGTCCCCGACGCTCAGTAGATTTTGGGTCATGCCTCAAAATTTGCCTTTTGAGCCGAACTCCAAGGGCGGCGGATCCGATTGGGTCCGCCGCCCTTTTTCGTGCGACAATCGATGGTGTTGAACGTGAGCACATGGCAAGGAGCTATGCAGATGAAAGACGAGAACAAGACGAACGCACCGGCGGCTGAGGCGGCGCCCGTCGCGCCCGCCGCACCGAAGACTTCGCCTAAACCGGCGCCCAAGCCGCGCGATCCCTACATTCGCGCCGAGAACGAGGACGACGACGGCTACGATCCCTACAGCGACCGACGCCCCGAGCGCGAGCCAATGTTCGAAGCCGACCCGTGGCGCTGAGTGCCACCCAAAAGGCCACCAATAAGTTGCGGTGAAATAGGGACTGTTTTGCGGTTTGACCAGCAAAAACAATCCCTATTTCACCGCAACTGCGTTGGGCGGCTGTCTTCGGGCCGGCTAGTCCTGGGCTTTGATACTCGGCAGCAGGATCTGCGCGAGGTAGTCGGTCTCGAGTTTGGTGGCGGCGTCTGCGTTGCCGTCTTTGCCAATCAGGTCGTTCTTGATCTGGCTATACGTATAGCGGCTGTCTCTTATACACATCTGACGCTGCCGACGAATAGAGA
>CABSMK010000177.1 GCA_902478825.1 uncultured Collinsella sp. | reverse complement strand
CGGCGAGCGCGGTCATCTTCTTGCCGGTCTCGTAGAGCGCCTTGCCGTCCTCGAGATAGCCCTCCTGGTCGAAATGCATGATCTCGATCTTCTCGGTTTCCTTCATTTGTCTCTCCTTTCTGGGGTTGTTTCCACATCCCCCATGCCAACGGGCATCAAAACCCGCTTACATTCCGTAACACTCGGCCGCTTTGGCCTTAAGCGCATTGACTGACTCTTCGTAGCCCTCTGCCTTGACCTCCATTTGCTTGGAGACGGCATCAAGATACGGGTGCACGTCCCATGACTTCAGACGCTCGGCGATTATGGCCGCAATCGTCTGGAAGAACACAAGATTGGGAATTGCGCTGAGCAGCGGAGCCACCTGAGGCACCGCAACCTCGTGAGCCCTACCCTTGGGATGGGCCGTGAGCAGCACCGTTTTTGTCGTAACGTTCGATAGCGCATCAGCGATATTCGCAAGACGCTCCGACCCCTGCGGATCGTCGACGATAAACACCAGATAGCCCGGAACGATCTGCATCTCGGGACCGTGGACGAACTCCTCGCCTTCGTGATGCATGGCAGGAATCTTGATGGTCTCGCTCAGCTTGAGGGCCGCCTCTTCGGCAACGCCATAGTTGGGGCCGTTGCCGACGACCATGGCGGGCGTGTGCTCAGAAAGCTCGAGCATGTGGTCTTGGACATATGCCTCGGCGGTCTTGCACATCACGGCATTGGCCTGGATAGCCTCACGCAGGTCGTCAAGACGCTGGGCAACGCCCTTGGCGTCAATCGTTCCGCGCGCCTGACCGCCGTAAATACCAAAGAGCACCAGGTACTCAACGAGCACCTCGACGCCCAGAGTCACAAAGTCCACCGACTCGACGCCCACACCGTAGTCAAGAACGATGTCAGCGTGTTCCTTGATGGGTGCCTCGACGTTTGCCGTGAGCGCAACTGCAGCCATATCGTGTGCGCGCATGTAATCGAGCGCCGCAATCGTATTGGTCGAATAGCCACTCTGCGAAACGGCAATGTTGAGCACATGCTGCGGATAGGTGTGTTCAAAATCGACGAAGGCCTCGGGCGTCACAACGGACACCTGCATTTGCAGGGCATCTTGCAGGTAATCGCGGGCGCAATCGGCGGCATGGCGCGACGAACCCGAAGCAACGATGCGCAGCGCGTCAAAAGAACCGGACTGGAAAATATCAACGAGCTGCGCTACCAGCTCAGACGAACGCTCGAGGTTCTCCCCCATACGCACATGGGCAAGCTGAACGTAATCGAGCATCTTCATCGTCTCACCTCGTAACAAATCATTAGTATTTGATACCAATCACAGTTACAGGTTACGGCTTTTTGATACCTCTTTGTCGATTAATTTATCCCCATCGGCGAACGGTCGATTTTGAGCCCTGTAAGGTTGTATATACAGCTGACCCAACGATCAAAACTGGTTAGTTTCCCAGCCGTTATTCACAAAATACCAGCTAGTACGTATAGGTGTAGCCGCCCGTATCGCCACGATTGAAGGACTTTACATACTCGATAGCCTGACCGCTCGCGTCATAGCTCACGCATTCCAAAAGCAAAACAAGATCGCCCTGTCCCAGTCCAAGGAGGCCGGCATCTCGTGCGCCCAGCGCTTCGATATCGAGCTTTTCCTGTGCCATGACTGGCTTTCGGCCCAGCATCTCATAGGTCTCGTACAAACTGAAGACCGACACGTCAATATCTTCGATGGTTGGGAACAGCAGGCAGGGAATCAGCGCCGTCTCAATCGATACGGGGCTACCGTTTATGCAGTTCAGGCGTCGAACGGAATAGAGCAGGTCGTCCTCGGCGATGCCAAACAGGTCGGCGTAATATGGCCCCGCATAACGCTTGGAACGCGCGAGAATACGGACGGACGGCTCGCCGCCCGAAGCACGGGCCGATTCACGGAAACCGACCGTGCGTTCAAAAAAAGCAGGTACTTTCTGCGCCACAAAGGCACCTTTTCCCCGAACACGGCGAATCTGCCCGCGCCGAACCAGCTCATCGACAGCGCTTCGGATGGTCAAGCGTGTCGTACCAAATTCCTCGGCAAGGTCTTTTTCGGACGGAATCATGGAACCCGTGGGATATATACCGCGCTCGATACGTTCCTCGATGCGGCGTCGAATGCGCATATAAACCGGGGTGGCATCTACTGTTTCAGCCATTGTTCACCTGCCACGCTCCTCATGCCGTTCTCTTCGCCGTTATCGGCAAAGCGGAACTTTGTGGGCAAAATCACCGATTTGCAATGCTCCACAAAGCGCATGTCCTTATCAAATTCGATCGAGCTCTCATAGAACACCGGCGTTCCCTCTTCTTGCTGGAGCAGCTCGGCCTCTTCGGCGTTCAAACGCGAGATGGAGATATGCTCACGTCCATGCTCAACACGCACGCCACCTTCTTTGAGCAAGACATCGTAAAGACTCTCACACTCAAAATCGTGCTCGGGAAGCGCGGGGCACAGGGACAGGTTAACGTGAGCGGTCTCGATTGACGCCGGCTCGCCCTCTATAAGTCGAATGCGCTGCATGCGGAGTAAAGGAGCGCCCACAGCCACCCCAAGCTTGTCGGCAAGCGCCTCATCCGCCTCGATGGTCCCGGTGGAAACCAGACGAGAAGAGGGGTGCAGGCCGGCAGTCCGCACAGCATCGGAAAAGTTATACGTTTCCTGGAAGATATTCAGCGGCTTGGGAGGACACACATACGTACCCGATCCGCGACGGCTCTCGAGCGTTCCACACGAGATGAGCCGCGTGATACCGGCGCGCAACGCCGTACGCGAAACGCCAATCTCTTCGCACAGCACGCGCTCAGCCGGCAGGCGATCGCCGCCGGCAAGCTGGTGGTGCTGGATATACCAAAGAATTCCCTCAACAGCACAATCTTTGGGGGGAATTGCATAAGATTCGCCTGCCATTGCACAGACTCCTCATTCAGAAACGTATGCCGCCAAAATTAGACCAGCCCTCCCATGGCATCAAATTCGGCCTTGATCTTCTCGGCGACATTCCGATACGACTTATATAGACTTGAATCGCGTTTGACTTCGTCGGTCATAACGGGAATCTCTAATTTGGAAACCTCGTCTTTTCCCGTCTGAACCGCCACAACAACGCCCATACCAAGACACATATTACGCTTGGCAGCGTTCACTTTTGCCGCCTTGGCAGGATTTGCCAGAATACGCTGGGCAAATTCTTGTTTAGAGACCGCTTCTTCGGCCTCCGGATTGCCAGCTTCTGCCACTTCGCACTGCAGCACGTCCGCATAGTCAAAAATCTTCGGCTCGCCGCCGCGCTGATGCACGGCCCACTTGCGGCGCGTGGCATCCTGGTAGATAGCCGGCAAAAATGTAAACCGCGGTGGGTCCAAAATCGTATCCGTGATGGTAAACACATCGGGATCAAAGGCATCCTGCGGGTTTTTCTTCTTGAACAGCCCCATATCAGCCTCCCGTACTAGTATTAAACAACTCAAGTTGAATATAGCACCAATTTCAAGCCGCCGCTTTACCGCATCGGTGCGTGGTGTCC
>CABSMK010000176.1 GCA_902478825.1 uncultured Collinsella sp. | reverse complement strand
TGGTTGGGCGCCGCCGCGCTTGTGACGTGCGCACTCGTGTGGCTCAACAAGACGCAGCACTACCGCCTCGCCCCGTATTCGGTGCTGGGCCTGCTGCTGTGGTTCTGCATGTTCAAGAGCGGCGTGCACGCTACGCTTGCCGGCGTCATCCTGGCCTTCACCATCCCGGCCAAGTGCGGCGTCAAGCTCGATAGCCTCACCGATTGGTTGGGCGAGTGCCTGCCGCTGCTCGATGACCGCTACGACGACGAGGCGCACATCCTGGGCCAGCATGACTTTACCGTCTCGACCACCAGGGTCGAGCGCGTCATGCACCGCGTGACCCCGCCGCTCATCCGCATGGAGCGTCTGATCTCCACGCCGGTCAACTTTGTGATCCTGCCGATCTTTGCGTTCGTCAACGCACAGGTTCGCCTAGTGGGCGTGGACATGAGCACGCTGCTCACCGACCCGGTGACGCTCGGCGTGTACTTTGGCATGCTGCTGGGTAAGCCGATCGGTATCTTTGGCATGACGTTTGCCCTGGTTAAGCTCAAGGCCTGCGAGCTGCCGCGCAATGTCAACTGGCACATGATTGCCGGTGTGGGCATTCTGGGCGGCATCGGCTTTACCATGTCGATTCTCATCAGCGGCCTCGCCTTCCCGACGGCCCAGTTTGAGGTTCTGGCCGCCAAGGCCGCTATTCTCGCCGGCTCTGTCACCGCGGCCGTACTTGGCATGATCTACATGAGTGTGATCTGCAAGCACCCCGCGCCCAAGAACGAGTAGGCGCGTAGAAACAGACGCCAGAGCCTGCTCGAGCGCGTGTAAAACGCGGTTTTGAGTGGTACTTGCCACCTGCCGGACACCCCAGTGGCCAAAAAACGCCGTTTGTGAGTACTGTCACAAACGGCGTTTCATTTTAGGCGCGAAAAATAATGTACAAATCTATTCTGTCTGTGCATTAACGATTGCGTGGCTGGACGAAAAATGCCGATGCATCCTTCCAAAACCGGACACAAAAGGCCAAGACTGGCCTTTTTAATTCAAAATCGCTGTTACTAAAAAAGTAACAGTACTCATATTTGCTATTTTTTGACCACAGGCCCCAATGACTAGGTTATTCCACGGTGCCGTAGACGGCGCCCCAGCCGTGGGCGGCCAAGGCGGAGTTGAGCTGGTCGCAAAGTGACTGGCGGTCGTAATAGCCGGGCGGTAGCAGGTTCACGATTTCCATGAGATCGGGCGCCAGGTCCAAGATTTCGGCCTGTACGATCAGATCCAGGCGGTCGATGGCGTGGCGGTCGTAAAACAGCCCGTCGACCAGGCGCTGCAGGTCGCCGAATTCCTCGGCCTGGAACGATCCGTACTCCATAGTGCCTCCTTGGGCGCCCCACGCCGGCATGCGCGGCGATTCGTAATTCATTGCGATGGACTTAATCTATCACGGCTTCATACCCTTGCGGCGGTGGCGGTCTATACTTAGACGAACTGCAACGTCCCGCTTCGCGAAAGGTCGCACACATGCAGACGATCTACCAGAAGATGGAAACCACCGAACTCGATGCCGCCATCGAGGCGCTCAAGGCCGAGGTCGCCGAGGTCAAGGCCAAGGGCCTGGCGCTCGACATGGCCCGCGGCAAGCCGTCGCCCTCCCAGGTGGACATCTCTCGACCCATGCTCGATATCCTCAATGCCGACGCCGATTTGCACGACGGCAACGTCGACTGCTCCAATTACGGCTATTTTGAGGGCATTCCCTCGGCACGCAAGTTGGCAGGGGAGTTCCTGGGCTGCCCCGCCGAGCAGACGCTCGTGCTGGGTTCGTCGAGCTTGCTGATCGAGCACGATATCGCCGGTATGTTCTGGCGTTGCGGCTCATGTGGTAGCGACCCTTGGGAGGCTTACGAGGCCGCGCACGACGGCAAGAAGGTCAAGTTCCTGTGCCCGGTTCCCGGCTACGACCGCCACTTTGGCATCACCGCCGATCTGGGTATCGAGAACGTCCCCGTCGCGATGACCGACAACGGCCCCGACATGGACGAGGTCGAGCGCCTCGTCGCCGCCGACGATTCCATCAAGGGCATCTGGTGCGTGCCCAAGTATTCCAACCCCACAGGCATCACCTTTAGCGAGGACACTGTGCGCCGCCTGGTCGAGATGCACACGGCCGCGCCCGATTTCCGCATCTTCTGGGACAACGCCTACTGCGTGCACGACCTGTACGACGAGACCGACGAGCTCGCCAACATCTTTGATCTTGCCCGCGCGGCGGGCACCGAGGACCGCGTGGTGGCATTCGCCTCGACGTCCAAGATCACCTTCCCGGGTGCCGGTATCGGCTTTATCGGTGCGAGCCCCGCGGTTATCGCGGAGTTCTCCAAGCGCCTGAAGGCCGGCCTCATCAGTGCCGACAAGCTCAACCAGCTGCGTCACGTGCGCTTCCTTCCCACCATCGAGGCGGTCAAGGAGCACATGAAAAAGCATGCCGAGTTCTTGCGCCCGCGCTTTGAGGCCGTCGAGCGCAAGCTCACCGAGGGCCTGGGCGATACGGGCTGTGCCACCTGGACGCACCCCCGCGGCGGCTACTTTGTAAGCTTCGATGGTCCCGAGGGCTCGGCCCGGAAGGTTGCTGCGCTTTGCGCCGACCTGGGCGTCAAGCTCACGCCGGCCGGTGCTACCTGGCCCTATGGCAAGGACCCGCGCGATACCAACATCCGCATCGCGCCGAGCTATCCCACGGTCGAGGACCTGGAGGCCGCGCTCGATGTGCTGGTGCTGGCCGTTAAGCTTGTCGCTGCCGAGCTCGCGCGTGCCGAGCGCGCCTAACGCGCGGCTTCCCGTACTATCCGCACCTTCGATACGTAAAGGAGCATATACATGGATTTGGGTATTTCCACCAACCCCACGCCAGAGCTCTACACCATTAAGGTAACCGGCGAGATCGATATCTCTAACGCCGATAGCCTGCGCAATGCCATCGACCTGGCGCTCGAGCAGCCCACTGAGGCCGTTGAGCTCGATTTTGCCCAGGTGAGCTACATCGATTCAACGGGCATTGGCGTGCTCGTGGGCGCCGCGCACCACGCGGTCGACCACGGCAAGCGCTTTAGCTGCGCCAATGTGCAGCCTCCGGTGATGCGCGTGGTTCAGCTGTTGGGTGTCGACCAGGAGATTTCGATCACCGCTGCATAATCTTTGCCCCCAAAAGGGCGTGCCGTTTGGCATATGTTTGTGATGCGCTCGGACGTTTTGGCGTCCGGGCGCTATACTTGACCGAATGAATAGACGAGTTCCGGCCGAATGGCGCGGTGCGGGCTCGACTCACATCGAGCCTTGGAGGTATGTGTGTTTGGTATTGGAGAGGGTGAGCTCGCGATCATCGTGGTCTTCGGCTTTTTGCTGTTTGGCCCGGATAAGCTCCCACAGATGGGCCGCACGATCGGCCGTGCCATCCGTCAGTTTCGCGAGACGCAGGAAAAGATGACGGCCGTTGTTCAGTCCGAGATTATCGATCCGGTGAGTGAGGCCGCTTCGGCACCGGTCAAGCCCAAGAAGACCTGTCTCTTATACACATCTGACGCTGCCG
>CABSMK010000175.1 GCA_902478825.1 uncultured Collinsella sp. | reverse complement strand
GTGTATAAGAGACAGGCTTGACGGTCTTGCCCACGAAGGCGGCCTTCTCGGGGTCCTTCGGGGAAACGGCGACACCCGTGTCGCCGAGCATGGTCTCGGGGCGCGTGGTGGCAACGACGATGTAGTCCTGGCCGTTGACCGGCTCGGTCAGCGGGTAGCGCAGGTGCCACAGGTGGCCCTTCTCGTCCTTATACTCGGCCTCGTCGTCCGAGATAGCGGTGGTGCAGTTGGGGCACCAGTTGACGATGCGCTTGCCGCGGTAGATCAGGCCGTCGTGGTACCAGTCGCAGAACACCTTGCGCACGGCCTGGGCGTAGTCCTCGTCCATGGTAAAGCGCTCGTTATCGAAGTCAACGGAGCAGCCCATGCGCTTGATCTGCTCGACGATAATGCCACCGTACTCGTGGGTCCAGTCCCAGCAGGCGTCGACAAACTTGTCGCGACCGATCTCCAGGCGGCTAATGCCCTCGCTCTTGAGCTTTTTGTCGACCTTGGTCTGCGTGGCGATACCGGCGTGGTCGGTGCCGAGCACCCAGCGCGTGGACTTGCCGCGCATGCGGGCCATACGGATGATAGCGTCCTGGATGGAGTCATCGGTGGCGTGGCCCATGTGGAGCTTGCCGGTCACATTGGGAGGCGGAATGGTGACGGTGCAGTCGCCCACGCCCTCACGGCGCTTGTAGTAGCCGCCGTCGAGCCACTTCTGCAGGATCGCCGGCTCGTTGGTCGACGGATCGTAGTTCTTGGGCATTTCTTCCATATATCTCTCCCTGTCCCGCCGGCGTGTCCGCCTGCTTGGTTTTCGCTCGGTCAGGTCCTGGCTCGCACGAAGAGCACATTTAGTGCTCTTCGGCTCGTGCGGAATCTACGAAAACCAAGCAGGCGGACACGCCTTAGGTATCGATTACTTCAGTCTGAAGGTACTAACTTGACAATCTCACAGAATAGCACAGGCATACCTGCCGAACAGGGACAGGTTTATTTTGGTAGGTTTTATCAGGGGAAACGACATTTGCCCATATAAAAACCGACCAAGATAAACCTGTCCCTAAAAGGCAAGCCCCGCGGTGGTTGCCGCGGGGCCTGAATTCAAGCTATTTACCCGTAGATGCGCTGGGGCTGTTCTTCGCCCTTGACAGCGGCTTCGGTTACGACAACCTTGGCAACGCCCTCCTCGCTGGGGAGGTCGAACATCGTCTGCTGCAGCACGTCCTCGCAGATGGCGCGCAGACCGCGGGCGCCGGTCTTGCGGGCAAGCGCCATGCGGGCGATCTCGTGCAGGGCGGCGTCCTCAAACTCAAGCTCAACGTCCTCGAGCTGGAACATCTTGCGGTATTGACGCACCACGGCGTTCTTGGGCTCGGTCAGGATCGACACCAGGTCGTCCTCGTCGAGCGCCTGCGTCTGGGTGACGACGGGCGTACGGCCCACGAACTCGGGGATCATGCCAAAAGCGTTGAGGTCCTGCGGGAGCACCTGACGCAGCAGGTCGTTCTCGTCGACCGAGGTGGGGCCGGCGATCTCGGAGTTAAAGCCCACGCCCTTGTTGCCCACGCGGTCGGCGATGATCTTGTCCAGACCCACAAAGGCACCGCCGCAGATAAACAGAATGTTGGTCGTGTCGATCTGTAGCAGCTCCTGCTGGGGATGCTTGCGGCCGCCGGTGGGCGGAACGCTGGCAACCGTGCCCTCAAGAATCTTAAGCAGTGCCTGCTGAACGCCCTCGCCCGAAACATCACGGGTGATGGAGAGGTTCTCGGCCTTGCGTGCGATCTTGTCGATCTCATCCACGTAGATGATGCCAACCTGTGCGCGCTCGATATCGCCATCGGCGGCGTTGATGAGCTTGAGCAGGATATTCTCCACGTCCTCGCCCACGTAACCGGCCTCGGTGAGCGCGGTGGCGTCGGCGATGGCAAACGGCACCTCGAGGATACGCGCAAGCGTCTGGGCAAGCAGGGTCTTACCGGTACCGGTGGGGCCGAGCAGCAAAATGTTGGACTTGGCGAGTTCTACCTCGTCCATGTCATCGTCAAACTGGGCGCCCATGCCAGATGCCTCGTCAAGGGCGGACACCGCGGCACCGCCCTCGATCACGCGACGGTAGTGGTTGTACACGGCCACCGACATGGCGCGCTTGGCGTCCTCCTGGCCCATAACATAGGCCGAAAGCTCGTCATAGATCTCGTGCGGCGTCGGCACATGCGTGATGACCTGACGATCGTCCTCAAGCTCAAAGCCCTCCGACTCGGGGTCAGCGGCGGGCTGGGACGCAGCCTGGCCGTGGTCGTTGAGGAAACCCGGGAGATTGCCGTTGCGAGCGGCGTCCATAAAGTCCGAAGCCAGCGACTCCTCAAGAATCTCGGAGCAGGCGGCGACGCACTCGTCACAGATAAAGATGTTGGTCGGGCCCTTAACAAGGCGGCGAACCTGGCCCTGCTCTTTTCCACAGAAGGAGCAGCGGATGGGGTTACCGTTCTCGTCAAAGTTGTCCTGCATGTTACCTGCCATCCTAGGCGTCCTTCGCGGCGAGGTCGCGCGAGGTGACGATACGGTCGATCAGGCCGTAGTCGAGGGCCTCGGCAGCGCTCAGGTAATTGTCGCGTTCGGTGTCGGCCTGGACCTTCTCGATCGGCTGGCCCGAGGCGTCGGACAGGATCTGGTTGAGCTCGCGACGAGTCTTCTTGATTTCCTCGGCCACGATCTCAATCTCGGTCTGCTGGCCCTGGGCACCGCCGCTGGGCTGGTGAATCATGACCTTGGAGTGCGGCAGGCAGAAGCGCTTGCCCTTGGCGCCGGCCGAAAGCAGCACGGCGGCCATGGACGCAGCCATGCCCACACAGATGGTGGAAACCTGCGGCTTGATGAAGTTCATGGTGTCCAGAATCGCCAGGCCGGAGTAGACCTCGCCGCCAGGCGAATTGATGTAGAGCGAGATATCCTTCTCGGCATCTTGGCTCTCAAGATGCAGCAGCTGGGCAACGACCAGGTTGGCGCTGACGGAGTTGATCTCCTCGCCCAAGAAGATGATGCGGTCGTTGAGCAGGCGCGAATAGATATCGTAGCTGCGCTCGCCGCGCGGCGTCTGCTCGATAACGTATGGCACGAGGGCGGAATCGAACTTAGCGATCATACGCATCTCCATTTCTCTTACGGACCAATAGTGGTTCTAGACAAACGTACGGTGCCCGCATGCTATGCATTGGCTGGCACCGTACGAAGCAACCGGATAACCGGCTTATAACTTTACCCCATCACGGGCGCATCCATGCGCTCGCGGGAAAGGTGGCGAGAATTACTCGGCGTCCTTGGCGGTCTCGTCGACCTCGGTCACCTTGGCGTTCTCGACCAGGTGATCGACGGCCTTGGAGCGACGGATGGACTCGCGGACGGCAGGCATGCGACCATCGGCGATGAACTCGGCCTTGGAAGCCTCGACGTCCTTGACGCCAGCCTTCTCGAACTCGGCGTTGATGTCGTCCTCGGTGACCTCGATCTTGAGCTCACGGGCGAGGGCGTCGAGAGCCAGGGACTCACGGGCAACGTCGTTGGCCTGCTTGTGCAGGTCGCCGATGAACTGCTCCATGGCTGTCTC
>CABSMK010000174.1 GCA_902478825.1 uncultured Collinsella sp. | reverse complement strand
GATCTACACCTCTCTATTCGTCGGCAGCGTCAGATGTGTATAAGAGACAGACAAGCATCTTACCAATGCGTGGGTCCTTCTGGAAATGCTCCACTAGGTGGGCATCGCGCGTTCGCCATCCCTCGCTGGCCCACTTTTTTGCTCCCTGGAAGGGGAAGATGACGAGGTCCATCTACTCCTCCCCATCGCCCTTGACCGCCAGCGGCCCCTCGAGGAACAGGCGCTCGTACTCGTTGGCGATGTGCTGCCAGCTGTAGGCAATGGCGACACGTGCCTTGGCGCGGCGACCCAGTTCGGAAATCTCGACCGCGTCCATGGCATCCGCACGCGCAATCAGCGCGGCAAGATTGCCAGGCTCCTTGGTCCAGTACAGGGCCGCGCCCTCGGCCACCTCATGGTTGAAGCCAACCCCAAGTAGCAGATTCAGGTCGGTGGAACCCAGAGCCTCGAGCAGGCTCGGATTCGTGCCGCCCACCTCGTGGCCGTGGAAATAGCCGTAGGCCTGCTCACGGATCTTCGCGAGGAGGTCACGGTCGTAGACCGTGCCCACGAACTTAATGCGGGAGTCGCGGCTGTAGTGCGTCCGCTCCTCAAGCTCGGCGAGGAACTTGTCGTTGACGTTGGTAATCAAGGCGAAGTCGCGCTCGGTGCTGCTAGACATGAACTCGCGGATCATTGTCTCGTAGTTGTTCTCCGGCACAAAGCGGCCAACCACGAGGTAGTAGCCCTTGGGCGAAAGCCCGTGCTCGGCACACCAGCCAGTAAAATTCGGGGCGTCGTCCGCAAGCGGGCTCCTATGTGTATCCGCACCGTAAGCGATAAACTTAGTGGCCGGTCTATAGGTCGGCGAATCGTACTCCTCGTGGATGTACCTCTCGATGTTCTTAGAGTCGCAGACCAGCAGATCGCAATTGCGGACCATCATGGACTCGGAGGCCTTCCAGTAGCGGCGCACGGGGGCGCTCCACTTGGCGCGCTTCCACTCGTGCCCGTCTGGGTTCACGTAAAGTCTTCCACCCAAAGCGTGGATACGCTTCTGGAAGTGGGCGCAGAAGGGCCCGATGCGGCACGCCAAGACGTAAACAATCGGGTGCTTGACGTGGTTGTCCTCGACGTAGCGGCAGACGCGGCCGAGCGCCGCAACGTCGTACAAGATTGCCTGGGCGGGTCCCACGTCGGGAACCTTCACGTTGAAGCAGCGGGCGCCGTGATACTCGAACTCGCCATCCTCGCTGGCCTTGCAAGCCACATGGTACCTGATGCGAGGGTCGCCCTCGTGCGCCTCGGTCAACCGGTCGACAAAGGTCTCGTAGCCACCGTAATTGCCCGGAATGCCCTTAGAGCCTACAATGAAGATGTGTTGTGTTTCCGACATTAAGCTGCACCTTCCCCAGAGAGCATCGCCTTCAGCGTTCCGAATATCAACCGCAGGTCCTGGAGCAGACCGCGATTCTCTATGTAGCGAAGATCCAGCTCAACCATTTCGTTGAAGCCCAGATAGCTGCGGCCCATTACCTGCCAGGGCCCGCTGCAGCCGGGCTTTACGGCAAGGCGCTTCATGTCATGCTCGCTGTACAAGGCAACCTCGCGCGGCAGGCCGGGGCGCGGGCCAATGAGGTTCATTTGGCCCAAGAACACGTTGATAAGCTGGGGCAGCTCGTCGATACTGTGCTTGCGAATGAAGTTGCCCACGCCGGGAATAATGCGCGGGTCGTGCTTCATTTTAAACATGGGGCCGGTGGCCTCGTTTTGAGCCTGCAAGTCCTTGAGCATTTGGTCTGCGTTGGGCACCATGCTGCGGAACTTATAGATCTTAAACAGGTAGAATGTGCCGTCTTTGCGCACGCGGCCCACGCGCCACTGCGAATAAAGGGGGCTGGCGCCCGGGCTCTTAATGCAAATGACCATGCTCAGAATTACCCCGGGTATAAAGAGCAATACCAAGGCTCCGCCGGCGGCGACAATGTCCACCGTACGCTTAACAACGCGGTAGAGTCTGCGCCCAAGCTCGGGCTTCACGCCGGAGTTCGCACCGCGCAGCATCTCGGTGGCCTCTTCGTTTGTAAGGTAATCCCCCGCAGCACCCGCTGCGGCAGGGACGGAATTCGCCATGGCAGCGGCGCACGTCTCCCGTGCACCCTGCTCCATGGTCATTATTGTAGGCTCCAAGAGCCCCTCCCCCGATACTTTTTTGCTTTCGGTCGTCCGCTTGCGAGCTTGCAGCTAGGCGATCGCTTTTCTGTGATTGCGCATGACGCGCTGTTCGTTTGAAAGCACCGCGAGGCCAACGCGGGTGGTTACGCGTCGGCCGCACAGGTTGAGCTCCAGATAAGCAGTGCATTTACGTCTATTAATGGTTTTGATGAGGCCCTCGTGGCCCAACAGCGGACCAGCCGTCACTACGACCTGGTCGCCCTCTTTTAAGGCCTCGCTCATGGGCACCACGCGGTCTCCCCTATTGGTAAAACTGCCAATGAGCTGGGTCTCTTCTTTTGCCAACGGCACAAACTGACCGTCCTGGGAAAGCACCCGGGCAAAGTCATCCATGCGCAGCAGGTACTGTTGCACGGTCCGAGGATCTGCCGTATCGCAGATAAGATAACCGGGAAAAAGCGGCTTAGTCGTGCTGACCCATTCGCCGTGCACCTTGATCTCGGTTTGGTATTGGGGATAAAAGAGCTCTTGCATGGCGCTCGCCGGCACCATGCGCTCGATGCGCTCGCGCATTACATCTTCGCGACCGTTAGTGACCTGGATCACATACCACACGAGCACCACCCCCTTGCTGTCTTACGTGTGGCTCACGGGGTTTTGGTATGGCTTCGCCAGGGCGCTTGTGCGCGAAGGCGCTCCATATTCAAACCCTGAGCCCAGTCAGACAAGCACGTGGCTCTGCCCCACCGTGAACGGTATATACAAAAGCAGCGCTGAGGTTGTTGGCATGTATCGCAAATACACCAACGACCTCAGCTGGCTGCGTGCGATCCAGTCAAGCGAATTCGAAACTGGACCGCACGCAGCCAGCTGAAAGACTGCTTCACTTTGGCATACAAGCTATTAATGCATCTTAGAATTAAAGCAATGCAAATTAATAACGTCGCATGACTTCTTTATTGGAGCTCGTGGTGTTTCTGGCACCGCCGTTACGGCCGGATGCTGATCGACCCTGCGCTTTTTGGCTTGCTGGAGCCGCGAGCACAGTTGAACTCATGTAACGTTAGGTATCCTAGCACAAGCTGTTAGCGAAACTGATTCGGGCAGTACTGGACAACATTTCGTTCATTTAGCGTGTTCAAGGGGGCTGTTTTGCGATGTTGTTCACATTGATGCAGGTTATTAAGGTAGTGGCGGTGATTAGGGGCGTTCCTGAAGCCCAAATGGAACGGCGATCTACACTGATAATCGCGTTTGTGTAACAAACTATGTACAGACATGTGAAATAAATTGTGCAACTTTTTGTTGGCGTAGGTGAGGTTTGTGGCGCATGGTGTTTTGGCATGAAAAAAGGCCTTCGAAAACCGAAGGCCTTTGCATTCACAATGGTGGAGACGAGGGGGATCGAACCCCTGACCTCTTGACTGCCAGTCAAGCGCTCT
>CABSMK010000173.1 GCA_902478825.1 uncultured Collinsella sp. | reverse complement strand
GCACCTCGGTGGGCTCGCTCTTAAACTCAAGCGCCACCTGGCCGGTCAGGCCCGCGCGCTCCAGCAAGTAGTTCATGACGTACTCCGGCGTGGTGCCCTTGCCCGTCATATAGACGGTATGGCCCGCCAGATCGCCAAACGAGGCCACATTCGCGTCGCCCGTCACAACGTTCAGCACGCCCAGCGTGTTGATGTCGATGACCTGCACCGCGCCCTCGGTCTTGTTGTAGAGCACGCTCGCCACGTTGGCGGGCACCAGGGCGATATCGATATCGCCCTGAATGACCTTGGGCACAATCTCGTCGGCGGCAGTGTTGATCGCAAAGTCGAACTTATTGTCCGTCTCGCCATCGGCAGCCTGGTCCATAAACTGCACCAGGCCAATCGAGGTCGGCCCCTTGAGCGAGGCGACGTGCACCTCGACGGGCTCCGCGGCGGTCGCCGCACCACCGGCAGCCGAGCCCGCGGCAGACCCGGCACCGGCAGCCCCGCCGCCACAGCCCGCGAGCGCAAGCGACAGGGCGCCCGCGGCGAGCGCCGAGGCAAACCCCCGGCGCGACATCTCAAAATCAAACGCGCGCATCGCTAGCACGTCCCCTCGTTAGGCATCGACCAGGCATGATGGTCGGTATGCAGCAACTCCTCGGCCAGCGGCGAGAGCGGCGCGCCCAAAAACTCGCGATAGCACGCCTGGACATCGGGATTCTCGTGCGAGAAGCGAATCTCGGCGTTCGCATCGAGGCCCCAGAGCACCTGACCGCGCTCGGCTGCCAGCTCGCAGCCGTCGTGGATGGGCTGACCGCCGCCACCGACGCAGCCGCCCGGGCATGCCATGACCTCGACGAAGTCATAGCTCACACGGCCGTCGCGAATCGCGTCGAGCAGGCGGGCGGCGTTGCCCAGCCCGTGCGCCACGGCAACACGCACCTTAGTGCCATCGATATCGGCGACGGCTTCCTTCCAGCCGTCGAGTCCGCGCACGTCAGTAAAGAAATCGGCATCTGGGTTCTTGCCCGTCACCAGGTAATATGCCGAGCGCACGGCGGCCTCCATCACGCCGCCCGTGGCACCAAAGATCACACCCGCGCCCGTGCCAAAGCCCAACGGCGTATCGAGCGGCTCCTCGACCAGCGTGTCAACGCTCACGTGGCTCGCGCGGATCATGCGCACCATCTCGCGCACCGTCAGCGCAACATCTACGTCGGGCGCGCCGTCCTCGCCCACCATGCTCGGCAGCGCACACTCGGCCTTCTTGGCCGTACACGGCATAACGGACACCACGAACAGGCGCTCGGGCTCAACGCCCAGCACCTTGGCGTAGTAGGTCTTGGCGATGGCACCGAACATCTGCTGCGGCGACTTGGACGTGGACAGGCTGTCAACAAACTCCGGATAGCGCGCCTTCACAAAGCGCACCCAGCCCGGGCAGCAGCTCGTAAACATGGGCCAGCCGCGGCTGTCGCCCTCACCCTTAGCGGCGGCGCCCAGGCGCTCGAGCAGCTCGGAGCCCTCCTCCATAATGGTGAGGTCGGCCGAGAAATCGGTATCGAACACGTACTCAAAGCCCACGCGGCGCAGCGCGCAAGCCAGACGCTCGACGGTTGCCTCCTCGCGCGGAATGCCGAGCTCCTCGCCCCAAGCACTACGCACGGCCGGCGCGATCTGCACCAGCACGATCTTGTCGGGATTAGCGAGCGCGTCAAACACGGTCTCGGTGTCGTCGCGCTCGCGCAGCGCGCCCGTCGGGCAATGCGTGATGCACTGGCCGCACGCGACACAATCGGTCTTGCCAATCGGCACGCGCCCGCGGGTGCCCACGGCGGTATGCGTGGCGCGGTTGGTCAGGTCCCAAATCCCTAGGCCCTGTACGCTCTCGCACACCTTGATGCAGCGCATGCATTTAATGCACTTGTCGTTTTCGCGGATGATGGGGAAATCGAAATCCCAGCCCTCGCCCGCCAAATGCCTTTGATACGGCAGATAGAAAATGCCCAGGTCGTTGGCAATGGTCTGCAGGTTGCAGTTACCGCTGCGCACACAGCTCGTGCAGCGTGAATCGTGCTGCGAAAGCAGCAGCTGCACGTTGGTGCGGCGCGCCTCGCGGGCCTTGGGGCTGTTGGTGTGGACCACCATACCATCGAGCACGTAGTTGTTGCAGGCGGCAACCAGCTGGTCGCAGCCCTCAACCTCGACCACGCACACGCGGCAGCCGCCGATCTCGTTCAGATCGCGCAGGTAGCACAGGGTGGGAATCTGGATGCCGACGGACTTGGCCGCGTCCAGGATCGTGGTGTGCTCGGGTACCACGACCTCGCAATTATCGATAGTGAGCTTGACCATATTGAGTGCTCCGCTTTCGGTGTTATCGCTGACAGTGGGGTTGTTGAGCTCTACCATTCCAGGTTCCTCCCTCCGCGGAACGCGCCAAAGCCAAAGTGGTCGCAGCGCAGGCAGCGACTCGCCTCTTGGCGTGCCTCCTCCTCGGTAAGGCCCTGTTCGACCAGATTCCAATCGTGAATGCGCTCGCCGGCCTCGCGCTCGCCCAGCTCGCAGCGGCCGCACTCATGCTTGCCCTTAAACTGGACGGTCGGCAGCTCCACGTCGAGCTTGATCTTGTGGTCAAAGCCCAGGTAGCGGTCGATGTTTGCCGAAGCCACGCGGCCGGCGTTGATGGCACGGATGACGGTGGCGGGGCCGGTCTGGCAGTCGCCGCCGCTAAAGAGGCCATCGAAGTTGGGCACGGCGCCGTCCGAATCGGTGACGACGCGACCCCACTTGCAGGCGATGCCCATGTCCTCAAACGGCTTGGAATCGATATCCTGGCCAATGGCAACAAACACGCGCTCGCAGGGGATGACGCGCTCGGGCGTGGCAGCGGCACGCGGAGCCGGACGACCGCGACGGGGCTCGCCGATAATCTGCGGTTGCACGCGCAAGCCGTTCACGCGACCGTCCTCGCCCGTCTCGATGGCGAGCGGGGCCGTCAACTCCAGTACCTCGCAGCCCTCGGCCTGGGCACCGGCGATCTCGGCGTCCTGGGCCGTCATATCGCAGATGCGACGGCGGTAGACGATGCTCACCTTTTCGGCACCGCAGCGCACAGCAGAGCGCGCCACGTCCATGGCCACGTTGCCGCCGCCAATGACGCACACGCGCTGGCCGCTCAGGTCGGGCAGTTCGTCATCGCCGATGGCGCGCAGCATCTTGACGGCCGATTCCACGCCGGGCGCCTCTTCACCCGGAAGGCCGAGCTTCTTGTCACTGTGGGCACCGATGGCCAGGTAGACGGCATCGAACTCGTCGCGCAGACGGGCGAGCTCCTCGCCGTTGACGGAGTGGTCGAGCTCAACGTCGATACCGGCGCTCAAGATCCAGTCGATCTCGGCCTGCAGGCGCTCGCGCGGCAGACGATAGCTGGGGATGCCGTAGCGCAGCATGCCGCCCAAGTGATGGCGCTGCTCAAAAATGGTCACCTTGTGACCCATCACGGCCAGGTAGTAGGCACAGGAAAGGCCGGCCGGGCCGCCGCCTATCACGGCGACGCGCTTACCGGTGTTGCTGTCTCTTATACACATCTCCGAGCCCACGAGACATGCG
>CABSMK010000172.1 GCA_902478825.1 uncultured Collinsella sp. | reverse complement strand
AAGAGACAGGCATGTAGACGACGTCCAGCTCGGGCAGGACGGAATCGAGATCGCTCGTCACGTGGTCGCAGCCCAGGACCTCGGGTGCCGGAGGCAGCAGCGTGCCGGGGGCGACGGCGTAGGTCTCGCAGCCCATGATCTTAAGGGCGGGGATCAGCGAGCCGCAGACACGGGAGTGGGAGATGTCGCCGACGACAGCGACCTTCAGACCGTGGAAGTCACCCTTGTGCTGCCAAATAGTGTACAGGTCCAGCAGGGCCTGCGTGGGGTGGTTGTGCTTGCCGTCGCCGGCGCAGATAACGCTCGCGGGCGAATTCTGCGTGACGATATAGGGCGCGCCGGCGTGCTTGTCGCGCACGACGATGCAGTCGATCTTGTAGGCGTTGAGGGTCTCGACGGTGTCGACGAGGCTCTCGCCCTTGACCGTAGAAGTCGAGGAACCGCCAAAGTTGAGGCTGTCGGCCGAAAGGCGCTTCTCGGCGAGCTCGAAGGAGCTGCGGGTGCGCGTCGAGGGCTCGTTGAACATGTTGACGATGGTCTTACCCTTGAGCGTGGGGACCTTCTTGATCGCACGCTCGTTGACCTCGGAGAACGCCTTGGCGGTCTCGAGGATGAGCTTGATGTCCTCTTCGGAGTACTCGGTAATGTCGATCAGGTGCTTATGGTTGAACGCCACGGTACTACTCACCTCCCAGCGGCGCAGAACCCACGTGGGAGCCCGGCGCGACGTCGTTGATCTCGACGGCGGTGTGGCCGTCGACTTCCTTCATATATAGATGCACGTTCTCCTCATGCGACGAGGGAACGTTCTTGCCGACAAAGTCCGGCGAGATGGGGAGCTCGCGGTGGCCGCGGTCAACGAGGACTGCCAACTCAATGCGGCTCGGACGGCCCAGGTCCATGACGGCGTCGAGAGCGGCGCGGATGGTACGGCCCGTATACAGGATGTCGTCCACCAGCACGACGCGCTTGCCGTCGACGCTAAAGGGAATGTTGGTGGCGTGGATCGCGGGAGCGAAATTGGTCGCATAGTCATCGCGGTAGAAGCTGATGTCCAGGCTGCCGAGCGGAACTTCGACGCCCTCGATCTCCTTGATCTCCTCGGCGAGCTTCTTTGCCAGAAGGTCGCCGCGCGTGACGATGCCGACCAGAGCGAGGTCTTCACAGCCCTCGTTGCGCTCGAGAATCTCGTGCGCGATGCGGGTCATCGCTCGATTGACGGCGGTCTCGTCCATGATGACCGCCTTGGGGGAAGTCGTGCCCATCGATCTCCTTCCTCACATGTCTTGACTGCTGACACAGTCAAAAAAATAGATGCCCGACCGCTCAAAGCGGACCAGACACCCACAGGAAGGGCTGCTCATTGGCAGCTATGTAATTCCATGTGGGTATCTCGTACCCCTTTAATGGTCAAGGGATAGTGTAGCCAACCTCGAGCTTAATTGCGAGCATAAATACAGAGCAATCCGTAAACGGAGCCCAATGCTCCATAAACCTATATATATTTGTGGGACGAGCTTGAAAACACACGCACGAGCTGGCATAATCCCCTCTGCTGCACGCAAATCGGATCTACGTCCAGGGCCGTGGCGTGAGCACTATCGCCAAAAGAGGAATATCTCTGTGTAGATTACGCACAGGGAGCTGCTTCTGTGCTATAGTTCAGGCTTGTTTGTTAACGCGACATGTTCGTTTGTCGCCCAAGGAGGGTCAGTTATGTCCAAAGTTTGCGAAGTTTGCGGTAAGCACCCCGTTGCCGGTCGCTCCATCAGCCACTCTCACCGCGTCACCAACCGTAAGTTCCGCCCCAACATCCAGCGCGTCTACGTCGTCGTCGATGGTCACCGTCGCAAGATGAACGTTTGCTCCACCTGCCTCAAGTCCGGCAAGGTTGCGCGCTCCTAAATAAGGTCTTACCAACAAGTACCTCGGACTCTCCGGGCCAAAGACCTCGCGTTCACATAGAACTTACCAAAGGCGCCCTCCCCTACGGAGGGCGCTTTTTTGTGCTCATTGGGCGCTCATTGGGGACAGACTTAGATGAGTGCTTTCACGCATTGGGGACAGACATGACGTACACATGCGGCGCCATGATCAGGTCCTGCCCAGCCTCACGCAGCCTCCTTCCAGCCTGCAGTGGCCTTGGTCACGCTTGTAGCGCCGATACCGGTGATACGGGCAATTTGCTTGACCGTGAGATGTGCCCGCCTGAGCCTCAGCAGACACGCATCACGCTCGAGTCGCGGCAGGGCCTTGAGCAGCGCAGGATCTATGCTCGGCAGGACTTCGTGCGCAACGGAAAGGGCCTCCTCATCGGGAATCCGCCGGCGTGGAAGAACCTCTACTGACCAGATGCGCCCGGCAACTTTCTCGAGATGCTTGCAATAGCAACGGGAGCCTCCGACAATATCGAGCATAGGGGCCGCATCACAGATGTCAAAGGGATCATAGCCCAGCTGATATGCCTTGTAGCTTGACCAGCGGTATGCTTCGAGTGAGTTAATTGCACCCTTCACAGGATTGAGATGGATATAATCGAGTAGCTGCACCGCCTGTGTGTCCGACTCGACCGCGACCCGCGAATAGCGATTGTCAAACAAATGCCCCGTTCTCCCCGTTTTCCCATTGAAATACTTAGCATATGCCGTCAATGCGCACTGCATCGCCTTTGAAAGATTGTCGAACGGATCATCAACCATCAAATGAAAGTGGTTGTCCATAAGGCACCAAGCCAAAACCGCCACTTCATGGCGCGCAAACCTGTCCGAGATATCCGATAGGAAACGATAGCGGTCGGAGTCATCTTCAAAAATAATCTGTTTAGAGTTACCACGGTCAAAGACGTGGTAATAGCCGGTGAGCGAAACGGCGCGGGCGCATCGGGGCATAATCTCTCCTTTCAAAAACTGAACAGGCAACACCTAAAAGGAGAGAAGGAACGCGAAATGCTGAGCCTGTGACCTATTTATATCCAATGAGCGGCAAAAATAGGTCAAGAACGGCAAAATGGCAAATCGATGTCTGTCCCCAATGAGTGAAAGCACTCATGTAAGTCTGTACCCAATGAGCGGGGCGATGCAGCAGGCAGATAGTTTTAGTTAAAACGCTTCAGTATATTGAAGCGTTTTAGTGTGCCTTTTACAGGAATCTTACCGTTCGCCGAATAATTTCTTGCTATCATGCAAGGCGTAGGGTAAATCTCCGATCGCAAGGAGACACAAATGGTGAAAAAGTCACCGGAAAACACTACTCCCGCAATTGTGGACAACGTAGAGGCGCTTGAGGCCAAGCTCGCTCAGATGCGAGAGGCCCAGGCGCTTTTTGCTACGTACACGCAGGAGCAGGTCGACAAGATCTTCTATGAGGCCGCCATGGCCGCCAACAAGGCTCGTATCCCGTTGGCGAAGATGGCCATCGAGGAGACCGGCCGCGGCGTTCTTGAGGACAAGGTCATCAAGAACCACTACGCCGCAGAGTACATCTACAACGCTTACAAGAACACCAAGACCTGTGGTGTCCTGGAGCGCGACGAGGCTTACGGCATCACCAAGATCGCCGAGCCCATCGGCATCCTGTCTCTTATACACATCTCCGAGCCC
>CABSMK010000171.1 GCA_902478825.1 uncultured Collinsella sp. | reverse complement strand
AGGCCGCCGGGGTATCGAACCCCGCATTCATCCGTACACACACGGATGAATGCGGGAAGTGTCCGGATGAAGTTGATAATCAAGGAAACAATGCCGTTCTGCCTGGGACGGCTTTGGCCTGGACTTTAACTACAACATCGCGATCGACACTTATCAGCTCGTGCGACGCGCATGGCCAGATCTCGGACGCTGGTGCATGGAGGACCTTCGAGATTTACTGTACATCCAAAACGACGACGCACACCGCGTGCTCGCCGACTGCGAAGACGAGTTGGCTGTCTACAATGCGATCAGAAACGGCGTGAAGTCCGGAGAGCTTTCTGTCGAACCGCCGCGCCGTCGCGCGAGCCGACCGGGCAACCCGGGCAATCTGGTCCTGGCTCTCCCGGTCGTATTCCTACGATATCGCCCCTAGATCACCAATGTGTCAGATAAAGAATGAGGCAATGGCTGTGATCACGCCTACGGCGGACGCAACGACTGCGCCTTTTTTCCTCTCCTTTAGTCCGACGAATAGGGTTGCCGTAAAGTAAAGGGCGGAAATGCAGTCTATGGCAAGCAAAACGAGTTCCTTGGGCGGTTTCAGCAAAAGGTCGCTAGCAAAGAGTAATGCAAGCAGGGCAAAGCCGATTGTGACCAAGTATCTCGATTGATTTTGCGACAGCATGGCAACTGCCTTTCAGAACATGCAAGTGAAAAGTCGGTACGATGTCATTGCGGTTGCAAACAAGCCGCCGTCAGGACCGGTTGTCACGAGACCGGCGATAACGCATTTTCTCGGTTTCCAGCTCATGACAGACCCCTCTCTCATGGTGCAACGCATACATTATGAGATATGCACATTATCTCGCTAATCAATTTCAATATCCATCATCCAACTAAAGAATACTGACTCACTGGTTCAGCGACGATGCGTTTTTACCCTCGCGTTCCCACTCGCCGCGTCGGCGGTCGGAAGGGTCTCCGTCTCGCAATCAGCGACCTTGTAACCGTATCTGTCGAGCCAGGCGGCAAGCACGTCCCAATCGACGCGCTTCCAGTCGCCGCCCGGCGCGTGCTGCATCACGAGGCCTCCGGCGACCATGAGCGCGTGGATATGCCCTCCTTGCAGGCCAGCGATGATCCCGCCGGTGCATACGATGCCAGGTCGCTGTGCCGGCATGGCGCAAACGTATTGGCCTTTGTGCCCCTTTTGGCAACTTTAGCATGGCTGTAGGTTAAACCAACCCACAGCCATGAGCACGTTAACGTAGTACTATGCTAATTACACGGATAAGGCAGGGGTATTTTTCTTTGGCGAATAAATTTGTATTTTATGGCAAGGGGAGTGGCGTTAAGGTTTTCATCGCTATATCAGTTGCCGTGTTCGCATTCTCTGCGCTATTTCTAAAAGTGGAGCGTTGCCAAAAAGATAGCGGAGGTGACTATTCACATTTGTGGTTCGTGAGCGGATTGGTGTTGAACGTTGACAGCTCTGGCGATTTTACCATGTCGGTCGAAAGCGAAGATCCATATAACGACGGGTCTGATCGTCTGACCATTCTGGTTGATTCAGAACATACGCGCTATGTAAGCGATAGCCCCGTGAGCGTTGGGTCTAAAGTCAAGGTAGGCTATTTTCTCGATTCCCGAAAGAAAAATACGATTCGCTGCTCTTCTGTGGATGTGTTGGAATAATTTTTGAGTAACTATCAGTAAAAAGCTGCGAGCAAAGGCCGCTCCACGTGGGGCGGCCTTTTTGGTGGATAGACGTTGCGGAGGATGATTGATTGATTGACGTTTTTACTCCGCATGGAAATCGAGTGAGGATTCTGTTCCGCGAGGGGCGTGTTTTGAGGCTCTTGGCGGTACGTAATTCTCGTTCGGCGTCTTGACGGGACAAAACCCTCGGTTGACTTTTTGAAGCGTCCCTAGAATCAGCTGTTACGATAAAAACGGGGGGGGGTAACTCCGCGGACACGGCCTAGCGCGCTGCCATCCAGTGCCGATTCTGCCATACTCGCAATTCGGCGAGGATGAGGAGTATGAATTGATCGGGGCTTATAGGACAAAATGTGTGTCCTATAAGCCCCAAGGATGACGATTCCAATACGGATGACGACACCAAAACCGGCATCGACGGTTCCATGGACGATTCGGATTCCAAATAGGCCCTGTTAGTTTATCTACTTCTTTGCCGGTGTCGTATACGAAACCGCTATACCCGCGGCAATTGCCATGAGACAGCTCGCGATGAATCCGAACTCATACTTCAAAACGTTTGTTGCGGTCAGGGCGATAATCAACACGGTCGCAATTTGCAGAATTATCATTATTGCGAAGAGATTGATTCCTTGTTTGGCCGAAGTCGCTGAGTGAGTTTGGCTTTGTTGATTCAGGTTGTAGCTGACAACAAAAGCGACCAGTTCGCTTGATACGGGGCCGACTACATAGAAAAAGATTGCGTCAATGAAGCCTATAGTGTTGTAAGTTGTTTCGCCGGAAAAAACAGCGTATAAAGCATATCCAAATCTTGGCTGATTCATGTATGAGTACGAAAAGACGAAGAGCGTCAATATTGCTACTACCAGAAGTGCATTCAGGACAAATCGTTTGCTTTTCATCGATCGCTCCTTCCGGGTGACTCTTATTTGTAATTCTACAGCATCCATTTGTTTTTCAAAGAATTTGACTGTCCTAAATAACATGCACTTTCGCTGGAGGGTCGCTGTTTGGCGGCCCTCTTTTTTGCACAGGCGCGGTGGGATGGTAATAATCGGGCGGGAGTCAGCCGCTCTGATAGAATCGTCCTTGCTGTCGGCAGCCCTCGTGCCGGGCAGAGCCCTCCATCCGATGGGAGGTGATGCCCATGACCGATTTCACTGAGCTCGTGAAGCTCCTGACTGCTATGGTCTCGCTCCTCACGGCCCTTGTCGTCCTTTCCAAGGCACTCAAGCAGGGTTCGAAGCCCAAAAAGAAAGGCCACCGTCGCTAAGACGATGACCCAACTTCATTAAGCAACGGCTCTGCCCAGCTCTCTACAACTTGGGCTGCCGTCGGCACCATTTTACCCTCCTGACGAGGAATTCGTCCATATTTCAAAAACCAAATTGCGTTTGCTATCGAAGCCTTGATTATCAACTTCATCCGAACACCTCCCACATTCATCCGCACATGTGCGGATGAATGTGGGAACCCGATACCCTGAGGGCCGGACCGGCCGGCACCGGGAGATCGGAGGACGGCCGGTCCGGAAAGAGGAAGAAGGGTTCCGCGGAGGCGGCCCCGAGGGCCTACGGCAGGCTCACCAGGCACGAGCGGGACACGGTCCAGAGGATGCTGGAGCGCAGGGCCTCGTGCAGGGAGATCGCCAGGGAGCTGTGCAGGTCGCCCTCGGCGGTGAGCGCCGAGGTGGCGTCGCACAGGTTCGTGACGGCGCCGAAGTCCAGGCGCGGCGAGCGCGTCGACGGCTCGGCCGACCTGTCGGCGGCCTGCCCGCGCCTGGCGGCGTGGCCGCGCTGCTGCAACGGGTGCGGCCGGTACCGTGCGATCGGCTGCAAGCGCCGCCCGCACGTATTCTGTGTTTCGTCAAGAGGATTTGAGCAAAAAGAGCATCGGAAATTGAGCAGTCGCAGCATCGGAAGCGCGCACGCTTTTTGAGCTGTCTCTTATACAC
>CABSMK010000170.1 GCA_902478825.1 uncultured Collinsella sp. | reverse complement strand
GGCGTAAAGCTTGTTCAGAATGTCGGAGAGCGCTCGAACACCACGCTTGACATTCTGTCGGTTGTTTTGCTCGCTGCCGGCATTACGGCGTTTGTGTATTCCGTGGGTGAGTTCTCGACCAATCTGATTGCCGGTGTCGTGGCGCTTTTCGCTGCCGTTGTGCTGCTCGGCCTGTTTGCGGCCCGCCAGCTCAAGCTCGAGCATCCGGTGCTTAACGTGCGTCCCATGGCGAGCGTTCGTTTTTGGCCTGCGTGCTTGCTTGTGGTGGTGTCGATGATGACGACGTTCTCGATGAGCGTTTTGTTGCCGCTCTATTTTGAGGGCGCATACGGCATGACCGCACTTATTGCGGGCTTGCTCATTTTGCCGGCGATTGCCTGCAACGCCGTGACCTCGATTGTGGGCGGACGCGTGATGGACGCCCGTGGCGCATGGCCGCTGCTGCCGGTCGGTTTTGCCCTGATTGCCGTGGGGCAGACTGCCATCTCGATGACGGCGGCAAGCATGAACATCGGCGTCGTCGTGGCGCTGACCGTTGTGGTGTATGCCGGAGTCGGTTTGGTGCTGAGCCCCTCGCAAACGGCCGGCTTGGAGACGCTGCCTGCCTCTGAACATCCTCACGGAACGGCATTGCTCAACACGTGGAACATGATTGCCGCATCGCTTGGCCCGTCGCTGTTTATCGGCCTGCTCTCGAGCTCTGCGGCGACTGCCGGTGCCGCTGGCGTTGCGACGGACGTTGCCCAGGCGATTGGATTTGCAACTGCCGTGCGTGTGGCGGCTGTAATTGCCGTGGTCGGGTTTGTGGCGTCGCTGGTGTACGCTCGTCGCGAGTCGCACATGTCGCATTAATGTGTGCACATAGATTCTGCAGCTAGATTAGATGGCGACACCATAAACTAATGGACGTTTTGCCGAGAGGCATGAATGTTTAAAGCGCAAAGAGTGCGCGACGGGCCCCGCGAATGGGGCGATGATGCCCGAGAGGGCCAAGAAGGAGTCTCATGTCCGAGAACGAAGAGATCATGAACGAGACCGAGAACGAGACCATGACTGCCGAGGTCGAGGCAGTCGAGACCGTGGAGACCGAAGCTGCCGAGGTTGAGGCTGCTGACGAGGTTTCCGCCGAGGAGGAGGCCGAGGTTGTCGAGGCCGCCGTTGATTACGATGACGAAGAGCTGATGGACAAGATGCAGAAGGCCGCCCGCCTGCTGCGTAGCCGTCGCTTTGCTATTTCTAAGGAGGAGGAGGCCAAGGCCGAGCGCATGGCGAACATCGAGCGCGCCATCAAGCTTCTTGACCTCAAGCCCAAGATGGAGCAGAAGGAAATGTCCGACCTGCTGGGCATGCGCCTTCGTGAGCTCGATGGCCTGATGGCCGAGGCCGAGGCTGCCGATCTGGTCGGCCGCATCGACGACGCCGAGGGCGATATGCGCAAGATCGTCGTCTTCGCCGCCGAGGATGCCGCTGAGGGCCTGGTCGAGCTTGCCAACAAGAAGGAGAAGCTCCTGCCCGAGCTTTCTTACGAGGAGGCCACCGAGCTGATGGCCGCTCTCGATAAGGTTATCGCTCCGCTCGTCGCCATGGGCCTGGACGAGGATCGCGGTCCTCGCGGCGGCCGTGACGACCGTGGTGGCCGTGGCGGCGACCGTGGCGGCCGCGGCGGCTTTGGCGATCGTGGTGGCCGTGGTGGCGACCGCGGCGGTCGCGGTGGCGACCGTGGCGGCCGTGGCGGCTTTGGTGACCGTGGCGGCGACCGTGGCGGTCGCGGCGGCTTTGGTGGCAACCGTGGTGGCTATGGCGACCGCGGCGGCAACCGTGGCGGCTTCGGCGGCAACCGTGGTAACGACCGCGGCGGTCGCGGTGGCGACCGTGGCGGCCGCAACGGCGGCGGCTTCCGCGGTAACCGCTTCTAGTTGGGTTACGCGGTTTTACCAAACCGCGTAACTAGTTGACGCTGCGCGCCCACCAGAGCGACAACTTGTCATTCAAAGAGGACGGCATGACCAGAAGGTCTATGCCGTCCTCTTTTCATGCCAATTTGTTCGCTCTGGTGGGCGCTCGCTGTCGGTGCCAAAACATCGACATTGCCATGATCCAGACCTGCTAAAAGATAGTCGTTGGGGACGTTCTTGTTTGACTGGTCATTTAAGAACGTCCCCAACGACTACGTAGCATGAGAGTGGATAATCTCCCGGTATGAGCCCATATTCATGCTCAAGGTGGGAGATTATCCACTCTCGTTTCGTTTGTTGATTTCGATGCCTACATTTGTAGGAACAGTTCGTGGAGGCGGGTGTCTTCGTCGAGTTCGGGGTGGAAGGTTACGCCGAGCTGGCTGCCCTGACGGGCGGCGACGATACGGCCGTCGACTTTCGCTAAGGCCTTTGCGTCGCCGTGGACCTCGACGATGCGGGGCGCGCGGATAAACGTCAGCGGCACTTCACCGTCGATGCCAGCTACCTGCCCCTTGGTTCGAAAACTGCCGAGCTGCCTGCCGTAGGCATTGCGCTCAACGAGCACATCCATGGTTGCCAGGCGCGGCGTGCCCTTATCGTCATGGGCGACAAGGTCGTGAGCCAGCAGAATCAGGCCGGCGCAGGTGCCCAGGACGGGCATGCCTTCAACAATGCGGGTGCGAAGCTCCTCGAGCATGCCCAACTCATCAAGCAGCTTCCCTTGAACGGTAGACTCGCCGCCGGGAAGTACCAGACGGTCAAAGTCCTGCTTCAAATCAGCCGCCTGCCTCAGCTCAATACAGCGCGCGCCCAGCTCGGATAGTCTTGCCTCGTGCTCGGCAAATGCGCCTTGGACCGCCAGCACGGCGACCGTTTGGTCTGCATAATCGCTCATGTGCGATCCTTTCTGCCGGACTAGCGTCCGCGCTCCTCCATGATGATTTCGATCTCGTCGGCGTTGATGCCCACCATGGCCTCGCCCAGGTCCTCCGAAAGCTCGGCGATGAGCTTGGCATCGGTGAAGTTTGCCACGGCCTTGACGATGGCGGCGGCGCGCTTGGCGGGGTCGCCGCTCTTAAAGATGCCCGAGCCGACAAAGACGCCCTCGGCGCCCAGTTGCATCATCAGCGCGGCGTCGGCAGGGGTCGCTACGCCGCCGGCGGCAAAGTTCACAACGGGAAGCTTGCCCGTGGCATGGACCTCGCGCACCAGCTCGACCGGAACCTGCAGTTGCTTGGCCGCCTCAAAGAGCTCGTCGTCGCGCAGAGCAACAACGTCACGGATCTGCTTTTGGATCTTGCGCATGTGGCGTACAGCCTGGACGACGTCGCCCGTGCCCGGCTCGCCCTTGGTGCGGATCATCGTGGCGCCCTCGGCAACACGGCGCAGCGCCTCGCCCAGATCGCGGGCGCCGCAGACAAACGGCACGTCAAACTGGGTCTTGTCGATGTGATAGACGTCATCGGCAGGGGAGAGAACCTCGGACTCATCGATGTAGTCGATCTCGATGGCCTGAAGGACCTGCGCCTCGACGATGTGACCGATGCGGCACTTGGCCATGACGGGGATGGAGACGGCCTCCTGGATGCCCTTGATCATCTTGGGGTCGCTCATGCGCGAGACGCCGCCTGCGGCACGGATGTCGGCCGGAATGCGCTCGAGTGCCATGACGGCGCAGGCGCCCGCCCTGTCTCTTAT
>CABSMK010000169.1 GCA_902478825.1 uncultured Collinsella sp. | reverse complement strand
GCCCGCGACCACAAGCCCGAGCTCTACCACATGATCCTTCTGGCCAAGGATCAGCAGGGCTACGTCAACCTAATGCAGACGGTCTCCGAGGCCGCCGTGCAGGGCTTTTACTACAAGCCGCGCGTGACGCTCGACAACCTGCGCCGCCATGCCAAGGGCATGATCTGCACGAGCGCCTGTATCGCGGGCATCATCCCCAAATACATCGACCGCGGCGACATGGAAGGCGCCATCAAGTGGGCCGAGACCTTCCGTGATACCTTCGAGCCCGGTGACTTCTACATCGAGATCCAGGAACACGGCATCACCACCGACAACGGCCTGACCGACGAGCAGATGGACCGCACGCTCATCGACATCGCCAAGCAGGTGGGCGTCAAGGTCATCGCCACCAACGACTTCCACTACCTGCGCCGCGAGGATGCGCCCGTGCAGGACGTCATCATGTGTATTGGCATGAACGCCAAGGTCGATGACCCCAACCGCATGCGCATGACCGGCTCGGAGTTTTACATGAAGACCGAGGAGGAGATGCGGGCGATGTTCCCGTATTGCCCCGAGGCCTGCGACAACACGCTCGAGATCGCCGACAAGTGCTACGTTGAGCTGGACTGGGACTCTATCATCCTGCCGCGCTTTCCGTTGCTCGATCCCGGTGAGACGCACGAGAGCCAGTTCCGCCGTGAGTGCGAGAAGGGCCTGCGCCAGCACTATGGCGACGACTGGGCCACACGCGAGATCGGTGGCGTCAACATCAAAGAGCGCTTTGAGTACGAATACAAGGTCATTTGCGACAAGGGCTTTGCCGCCTACTTTTTGATCGTTGCCGAGTACGTGCAATGGGCTAAGGACAACGGCATCGGCGTCGGCCCCGGCCGTGGCTCGGCCGCCGGCGCTATCGTCGCCTACGCCATGAACATCACCGCGTTCGACCCGCTCGAGAACGGCCTGATGTTCGAGAGGTTCCTGTCCCCGCAACGTACCGAGATGCCCGATATCGATATGGACTTCGACGATGAGCGGCGCCTCGAGGTCGTGGAGCACGTTCGCCAGCTCTACGGCCCCGAGAAGGTCACCCACGTCATCACCTACTCGACCATCAAGGCCAAGCAGGCCATCAACGACGCCGCGCGCGTCCTGGACTACCCGGTCTACATGGGCCAGCGCCTGTCCAAGATGGTCTCGAGCGACCCCAAGGTCAAGCTCAAGCAGGTGCTCGACAAACAACCCGGCAAAGAGGATCTGTTTAACCCCGATTTTGCCGAGGCCTATAAAAAGGACGACGACGCTCGCCGCATCATCGACACGGCGCTCTCGATCGAGGGCCTTACCCGTGGCGAGGGCGTGCACGCGTGCGCCGTTCTGATCTGCCGCGACCCCGTCAACGAGCACGTGCCCACCAAGCTCGACACCAAGGGCGGCGTCGAGATTACCCAGTACGAGGGCCATACCGTTGCCGACATGGGCCTGCTCAAGATGGACTTCCTGGGTCTGCGTACGCTGACGGTTATCTCCAAGGCCAAGGCCAACATCAAAAAGAACTTCGGCATCGACATCAAAGAGGAAGAGATTCCCTTTGACGACCCCGAGATCTTTAAGCTCATGGGCTCCGGCCACACCGCCGGCGTCTTCCAGGTCGAGTCCGCCGGCATGACGGCCACGATCAAGAACATGAAGCCCACCGAGTACAAACACGTCGTGGCATTGATCGCCCTGTACCGCCCGGGCCCGCTGGGCGCCGGCATGGTCTCGTCCTACATCAACCGTATGAACGGCAAGGAGCCGGCCGTCTCCTACGACGACCGTCTGGACGACATCCTGGGCGAAACCTACGGCACCATGGTCTATCAGGAGCAGGTTATGCTCATCTCCGTCGAGATGTGCGGCTTCTCCAAGGGCGAATCGGACTCGCGTATCCGTAAGCCCGTGGCTAAGAAAAAGATCAAGCTGCTCACGTCGACGGTGCTCCACTGGGAGGATGGCTCGGACGAGACCACCTACGACCACTGGATGAACGGCGCTATCAAGAACAACTACACGCGCGAGGTCGCCCAGAAGATTTGGGACGATGTTCTTGAGTTCGCGTCCTACGCCTTTAACAAGTCGCACTCCGCCGGCTACGCCATCCTGGTTATGCAGACGGCGTGGCTCAAGGCGCACTATCCGCACGAGTACATGGCGGCCGTTCTGACGTCCTATACGGGCAAGACCGACAAGATCGTTCACTACGTCTCGGCGTGCCGTCACGACGGCATCCCCGTGCTGTCGCCAGATGTCAACGAGTCCGGTACTGAGTTCACGGCTACCAAGGAGGGCGTGCGCTTTGGTCTGGCCGGTATCCGCGGCGTGGGCACCGGCGTGGCGCAGGCGATTATCGCCGAGCGCGAGGCGGGCGGTCCGTTTAAGACGCTGCACGACTTTGTCGAGCGCGTGGACTCGAGCCAGGCCAACCGCCGTGTGATCGAATCGCTCATCAAGGCAGGCGCCTTCGACTCCACGGGGTATCCGCGTCGCCAGATGATGCACTTTGTGGATAAGAACAACCCTGAGAACATCATCGATGCCGCGGTAAAGCGCCAGAAGGATCGTGCGAGCGGCCAGACGTCGTTCTTCGACATGTTTGGCGACGTTGAGGGCTCGGGCTTTGAGGTGAGCGTGCCCGATCCGGACGGCCAGGAGTGGGACCGCCACCTTAAGCTGAGCCAGGAGAAGGAGGTTCTGGGCATCTATGTCTCGGACCACCCGCTGCGCCCGTTTGAGTATGCGCTGGCCAAGGCACGCGACTTCTCGTTCTCGCAGATCGACACTGGCTACGAAGTTCAGAATCCTACGGGCGGTACCATCAACCAGGAGATTCCCGAGGGCAAGGCGCTGTGGTGGGCCGGTATGGTCTCGAGCGTGTCCAAGCGCGTGACCAAAAACGGCGACCCCATGGGCATCGTGCAGCTCGAAGACATGGAAGGCGAGGCCACGGTCGTGGTGTTCCCCAAGACCTACAAGGAGGCCGAGGGGTATCTGTATGGCGAGGTCGATCCCGAGACCGGCGCGCAGCTGTCCGACGCGTTTGTGCGCATTAAGGGCAAGCTCGAGCGCTCGGACCGCGGCGACCAGATCATCGCGCAGGAGATTGTGCCGCTGGAGCTTAGCGAGGAGAAAAACAAGCCCAAGGTCTTTGAGGTCATGGTGCCCAACAGCCGATTTAGCCAGGGCAATATGGCGCGCCTGGCCACGGTGCTCACCACCAACCCGGGCGGCGACCGCGTGGAGATCTTTATTGAGCAAGTCGACGGGCGCGTGCTGCGTGCCGAGGTGCCGGCCAAGGTCAATGCACGCTCGATTCCGCTGCTGGCAGAGGCAAAGGCCATCGTCGGCAACCAAGGCCGCGTGACGGTTATCTAAGCTACCCCGGGTGAGATTGGAGGAAGTGATGGCGCAGGGGACGTTTGTGCAGGCGCTCCGGAAAGAGGCGGCGCTGAGCGGCACCTTTATGAAAGGGCGTTCGCTCATGCTCAACGGTGCCGTGCTGTCGATCGAGGACAACGGCTCGCGCTTCTCCAAAAACGTGACGCTTGAGGGTGCAGTGCGCGGCTCGCGTGGCGACCTGTACAAGACGCACGTGGCGCTCGACATGGACGAGCGCGAGGTGATCGACTACGACTGCGATTGCCCTGCTGCCTATCGCTACCCCGGCATGTGCAAGCACTGTCTCTTATACACATCTGACGCT
>CABSMK010000168.1 GCA_902478825.1 uncultured Collinsella sp. | reverse complement strand
TGTCTCGTGGGCTCGGAGATGTGTATAAGAGACAGGCCACATACAGCGCACGCTCTCCTTCGGCAAGCTCGCGCGAACGGCGGCAACGCGAAAGCAGCACACGCCCGCCGCCAATGAGCATAACGGGCGAATACGACAGCACCACAGCATGGTCTCCGGCTCGCAGCGGCAACGGCTCCTCCAAGCGCACCTGCACGGTACGGGTCTCGCCCACCGCCATGGGGGCCTCGCCCTCCAAAAGCATGATGCGGCCGACAACCTCGGCCGTACCCGCCATCACGTGCACACGCGCGCCCGACTCGAGCACGCGCGGCTTGGCACCCTCGCGACCCAGGTAGGTGAACGTCATCATAAAGCGCAACGTCTGACCAAAGCGGTCCGCCACGCCCAGCATCTCGCCACGGTCAAGCGCCGCGACACCGTCACCAACCAGGTTGAGCGCCACGCGTTGCCCAGGCAGCGCGCGCGGCGTATCGCCATGCACCTGAATCCCGCGGACACGGCAGACCGTACGCGACGGCAAAGCCATCAGCTCGTCGCCCACCGCAACCGGCGCATCGTGCAACGTTCCCGTCACCACGGTACCGGCGCCCTTGATCGTAAAGCAGCGGTCAATCGGCAGGCGCGGCGCGGCATCGCTCCGCTCGGCACGCTCGCGACAGGTATCCCAGCAGACACCCACCTGCTCGTCGAGCACCGCAAGCAGCCCGTCAATCCCCTCGCCCGTCTTAGACGACACGGGCACAATTGGCGCGCCCGCAAACACAGTACCCGACAAATAGTCATCGACATCGAGCTCGGCCAGATCAACCATCTCGCTATCGGCCAGGTCGCACATCGTCAGCGCGACCACCATATGCGTAACGCCCAGCAGCTCCAGCACGTGCACGTGCTCGCGCGTCTGCGGCATTACACCCTCAACGGCAGAGACCACCAGCACGGCAACGTCGATGCCTGTCGCACCCTGCACCATGGCGCGCAGGTAATGCGCGTGGCCCGGCACGTCGACCAGGCCGACGATCTTGCCACTCGGCAGTGCCAGCTCGCCAAAGCCCAGCTCCACGGTCATACCGCGACGGCGCTCAACCTCCAGACGGTCGGGATTCTTGCCGGTCAGCGCCTCGATCAATGCCGACTTGCCGTGGTCAACGTGGCCCGCCGTACCTACGATAACGGGACATTCCTCCAACGCTTCTGCCTCACTCATCGGCGCACCGCCTTCTTAACGCACGCGGCAAGCGTCGACGCCGCCGTCTCGATATCGCGGTCGCCCACGAGCGTGCGCACGTCAAACAAAATGCGATCGTGCGAGGTTCGCGTGACGACCGGCGTGTCGAAATCTTGAACGAGCGAGCGCTTGAGTGCGTCAACAGAAAGATGCTCATCGACGAGGCGCACGGCAACGCACATGGTGGGCAGCTCAACGGTAGGCAGCGAACCGCCACCGGGCGTCGAGGACTCCTCGACAATCTCCAACTCAACGGCGCACGGGCAACCCGCCTTATCGAGCCCGGCGGCCATGCGATCGCGGAGCTTGCGGGCACGACGCTCCAGATGAGCCTGCGGAAGCGTGAGCATGTTGAGCACCGGCACCTCACGATGGGCCACATCGGCGCCGTCCATATAAATGCGCAGTGTAGCCTCGAGCGCCGCCAGCGCGAGCTTGCCCGGGCGCAGGGCACGCATAAGCGGATGCGACCCGCAGGCCTGGACCAGATCGCGACGGCCCATGATAATGCCCGCCTGTGCGGCACCGAGCAGTTTATCGCCCGAGCACGACACCAGATCGAGCCCTGCCGAAACCGAAGCCGGCGTGGTTTCTTCGCCGCCGCGCACCAAGATGTCGTCGGGCAACAGCGCGCCCGAGCCCTGGTCCTCGTAGAACAGCAGGCCATGCTTGTGAGCAAGCGCCGCAAGCTCCCGAGAGCCCACCTCCTCGTGAAAGCCCTCGATGCGATAGTTGGAAGGATGGACCTTAAGGATCATCGCCGTATCGGGCGTAATGGCTTGCTCATAATCTGTCAGGTGTGTGCGGTTTGTGGCGCCGACCTCGACGAGCTTGGCGCCCGAAGCCGCCATGACATCGGGGATGCGAAAGCTGCCGCCAATCTCGACAAGCTCGCCGCGGCTGACGATAACCTCTTTGCCCGCAGCATGAGTCGCCAGCACTAGCAGCACGGCGGCGGCGTTATTGTTAACGACCAGCGCGTCCTCGGCTCCGGTAAGCGAGCGAATGAGCTGCGCGGCATGCTCCTTGCGCGACCCGCGCGAGCAGGTGTCAACGCTGTACTCGAGCGTGCTGTAGCCGCGTGCGACCTCGGCCACGGCCTTTGCCGCCGACTCCGCGAGCGGGGCTCGACCCAAGTTGGTATGGATAACCACACCCGTGGCGTTGACGGCGGGACGCAGGCTCGGCAAAGCGGAGCGATGCGCACGCCACTCGATGGCCGAGGCCAGCTCGCGCTTGGAACGCGGGGCGGCGCCGGCACGAATCGCGGCGCGCTCCTCATCGAGCTCGGCCGTGACGGCGGCATGCACCACCGCGTCGCAGGTCTCCCCCGCCGTCTTCACAACCGGCCACTCTGCGAGCAGCTCGTTGACGGAAGGAATAGCGCGAAGGCGGGCGCGTACCTCATCGGACATGTTCTGGCTATCGCTCATGTGCGACCTTTCAAAACCAAAGGTGAATCAATCGTTCGAACGTCAAACTATCAGCCAATTCGATCGGCTGAGTCAATCAGTCGCTATTATCCTCGCGTGCCGCGATCTTTTCCACGCGAACGGCGTTTTCCTGGGTGAGCGCAGCGCCCGTCAACGGGCCCCAACGCAACGGCGTATGGTCGAGCGGGCCCACGCCCAAGGCTTGAGCGTCACCGGCATCGGCGCCAAACGAACGCCCGCCGGGAGCGGCCGAGGTGAAGATGCACGCCGGATGCAGATAGGGCGTCGTCTCCACGCGCACGCGGTCGCGGCCCATGTCGCTCACGAGTTCGACGATCTCGCCGTCGGCGATGCCCATGTGCGCAGCAGCATCGGCATTCATCTGCACGGCATCCAGGTCCGATCCAGCCTCGGCGGCACCTTGGGCAGCGAGCCTGCGCGAGGTATGCGACTCAAAGGGACGGTTGCCGCTAATGAGGCGAAACATCCCCGGGCCAGGCTCCACCATGGGAGCGATCCAGTTGGGTACACAACCCAGGCCGGCTCGTTCCCATACGTCGCTTGCCAGCGCAATTTTGCCGCCATCCAGGGGAATCGCCGGCTCACCCGTGCGCGACGGCAGCGGCACGCCCGTATCGGCCCAACCGCGCTCCTTAAGCGCAGCGAGGTCAATTCCAAACGGCGCCACCTGGGCAGCCGTCAGATCGTCAGACGTAAACTGGAAATACTCGCCCACGCCACACGCCTGCGCCAGACCGGCAAAAATCTCCCGACCGGGACGCGTGCCGTCATGCTGCACGGGCAGCACGGCGTTGCGGTAGAACACGCGCGAATCGTTGACGCCCACGACCGTGCCCACACCGCGGTCGGCCTCCAGATACGTCACGTCGGGCAGCACGAAGTCAGAAGCACGCGCCGTCTCGGACCAACGAATATCAATCGTCACAAGCAAGTCGAGCTGCTGCAAAATACCCAACCAAGCCTGTGCATTGCCATAGCCCGCACCGGGGTTACTGGCATAGACGATGAGCCCACGCAAATCGCCGGCAAGAATCGACTGACCGATGGTCGTGCACAGTCCGCGCACCGGATCGACCAGTGGATAGCGCCTGTCTC
>CABSMK010000167.1 GCA_902478825.1 uncultured Collinsella sp. | reverse complement strand
CTATTCGTCGGCAGCGTCCAGATGTGTATAAGAGACAGAGCGTGACCGGGGCGGTGATGGGCATTACGATCATGTTGCCGTGGACGCCAAAGCACCAAAACAGCAGCGTCATGAAGCAGATAAGCAGTGCGCCGGGCACAGAGTCAACTGCGACGGAAAGCGGGGCAGCGAGCAGCTTCTCGATAACCGAGGGGATGGACAGCGCGGGATCGATCATCTGGATCAGCAGGTTGCCGCCAAAGAAGATGAGAATGTTGGCGAGCATAGGTACGATGGCGCCAAAGGTTTCGGACAAAAACGGCGGCACGCCATCGGGCATCTTGATGGTGATGCCCTTGGTCTGGCAGAAGCGCGTGACCTCGACGGAGACCAAGGCAACGATGATGGCGGTAAACAGGCCCTGCGCACCCAGATAGGTGCAGGGGACCGCCTGGAGCACGGACTCGTCAGCAAGCTGGTAGTAGGACGACGGCGCCGCGGCGATCAGGAACATCACCAGCGAGGTCATGCCGGCGTTAAGCTTGGGCATCTTGTAGGTGCCCGCCAGGTTATAGGCGATTGCGAACGTCACGATCACCGACAGTATGCCCATCGTCATGTTGAAGGGAATGAGCAGCGTGAGCTTATTGGCCGTGGCAAAATCGAGCCAAGGGCCAAAGACGGACCAGAACCCGCCCTGCGCCACCAGGTCGGCCGTGACCGGCGGGTTGGCGAGGATCATAAAGACGGCAGATACCAAGATGAAGCTGATCGCGCTCATAAAGCCCTTTTGCATGGAGGCAAAGTGGCGCTCGGTGCCGCAGAAATTGGCGATAGGGGTCAGTTTTTCCTGAAGCAGGGTCATGAACTTCTCCATGGTTGCCTCCTAACCCAACAGCGACTGGGCGAGTGCCAGCACGTTGGCGGCGTTGCCCATGCCGTAGTCCTGTGCGGGGATGACCGCGGTCGGCTTACCGCTCCCCTGCTTGACGGTGTTGAGCTGGTAGGACACCTGCGGCCCCAAGAGCAGCACGTCATAATTGGCGCACGTCTCCTGATACTCGCCGATACCCACCGCATCGATATCGAGCTCGATGCCGTTTTGCTCCGCATATTTCTCGAGTTTCTTCATCAGAATGCTTGTAGACAGACCAGCTGCGCAAACAAGAAGGATCTTCATAAGGGATTCCCTTCGCATTGATTGGTTGGATAGTCACCGCACGCCGCTAGGCGTTCTTGGTTGCAGTGCGCTCATACAGGCAGATCAGCTCCTGCACGAGCTCCTGAGCAAGCATGGAGCACATGAGGTGGTCCTGAGCATGGACCAGCAACACATCCACCGACAGATGCTCGCCCGCTGCCTCAGTCGAAAGCAGCTGCGTTTGGATGTGGTGAGCCTTGATTCCCGCATCCTTTGACTGCTTCATGAGTTTGGCGGCGGCGTCAAAATCCCCCGCCTTTGCCTTTTCAAGGGCTTCGAAGGCAAGGCTGCGTGCCTCTCCCGCTGCAGCGACCAGCTGAAACGAAACCATCTCGGTTCCCTGATCGTCCATAACGGTCTCCTCTCCCGTGATGTTTGGTTTGTACTTGAATATTCGAAACGCCTATCTCCCGCCCGCAATCCTCGAGGTTTATTGCAGGTAGACTGACAGGGTCATCGACAAAAGAAGTCTTAAGCCGTATGCGCTTGCACAAGCGCCATCAGCTCATGCCAGGACCGGCGCTCGCGTAGGCGCTCGACCCCCTGGCGGTCCATAAAGATCTCGGCGAGCAGTGAGCTCAAGATCCGCGCCTCATCGCCGCCCGACCGGGCAAACGACACCATAAAGACGATATCGACCTCATGGCCGTATTCGTCCCAAAGAATGGGATGTTCGAGCAGGCCCACGGTAACAAAGGCCTCGGCGCTCAAGGGATGCATCCCATGGGGCATGGCTACCCCATTGCCAAACGAGGTGGCGCTCGCGCTCTCGCGCTCGGCGACCTCTTGGGCAAACTGGGCATCGACACGGCCGCTCTCGACGGCGCGCTCGGAGAGATATCGGAGAACGGCCTGCTTCGACGACGCCTCAACGCGGTTGAAGAACAGGGCACGGCTAAAGAAAGAGCTCACGGAGTCCGATTGCGCAGTGTCGTCGCTCAGCACCTTGCGGATAGCGTTGACATCGCTCGTCTCCAAGAAGAAATCGGCCTCGCGGACGGGCACGGGCAACTTGACGTTGAGCGGCACCGTTGTGAACACGTAGTCGATATGCGAAAAATCGAACGTTCCCACGCGGGCGACATCGCATGTCTCAATCGAATCGATATACATGCCAAACTGCTTGCGGTACTGGTGCTCGAGCATACGGGCGCTTCCCGCTCCCGAGGCGCACACGATCAGGATGCGTTTGCGACGCGGCTGGTCGGCTTGCTGCTCGAGGGCCAGGGCAAATGCCATGGCGATGTAGCCGAGCTCTTCATCAGAGGGCTGGCTGCCAAAATGACGCTCGAGTACCTGCGAGGTGCCAGCTGCCATCGAATAGGCCAACGGAAACCTCGTCTTGATATCGGACAGCATGGGGTTATCCATATGCATGTGATATTCAAGGCGATAGCCCAGAGGGCCGATATGCCGAGCAAGGTTCATGCGAAGTTCAAGATTGCCGCTAAAGTCAAACCTAAACTCATCGTTGACCGCACGTACCATCTCGGAAGCAATCTCCCACATCTCGTCCGAGATAACGGCAGAGCCCTTCTCGGGCACGCCCGTGCCCCTGCCGAGCAAATGGATTGCGATAAAGGCAACCTCTTCTCGGGGCATGCTCACGCCCAGGGCATCCTTGATGTTTGCGGCAATCTGGAAAGCCGCGGCGTATTCGCGCGTTCCCTCCAGTTTTTGAACGTCCGATTCTGCAGCTGGGACATAGCAGCCCTGCTCGATGCGGCCAAGAGCAATGTAAAGATGCATGATGAGATTGCGGGATGCCAGCGAGCTCACCGTGACGGGCGAGGCCGTCAGAGCATCGTCCACACATGCGGCGATGGCCCGCAGGCGCTCGGCGAGCTTTGCATCGTCGGTGTCGGGCAACACGGGCCTCACCAGCGAGGCCAGGCACAGGCGCCGCTGCGACTCCCCGCCCGCAACGCGGATTCCGTAGCGTGGGCGCTTTTCGAGCGTTAAGTCAAATTGGGCGAGTTTCTGCTCTACCAGACGCATGTCATTGGACAGAGTTCGCGCCGAAACGTAGAGTAAATCCGCATACTCCTCAATCGTCACCCACTGGGACCGCATGAGGAGGTCGTTAAGAAGGAAGGACACACGGCCGTCGCGCGTATCAGGAATGCCCGGATGGGCCAGAGCCGAACCGTCTAGCAAGCGAGCAAGCTCATCTGCACGTGCAACATCGATACGATACTGCCCCTTGCTGCCAACGATGCGTGCAACCCCTGCAAGGTTGTCGTTTGCGCGATGGATATAGTTTCTCACGGCGCGCTCGCTTACCTCGAGACGCTTGGCAAGTACCGCGACAGCGACAGGCTGAGCGTCCTCGATCATATTTACAAGCTGCTTGACGCGAGCATCCATGTCCTCCTCCTTTCCCTGCGTCTAGTCTAACGCGGTAAAGAATGACACTCCACGTCGCGCTCGTTCCGCCAACTCGGAACAGGTTGCGGGGAGTCCAGCTGAGCTATGGAGAGCCTGGGGAGAGGGCCCGAAGGCAATGCGTCGGTGTGGGATGCGCCTTCCCAGCCATTGGGCAGTCATTGGGGACAGACTTAAATGAATAGTCGTTGGGTGTTCCTATAGTTTTGTCAACCGTCGGGGCTACTCCCGGTAGGGCACCCG
>CABSMK010000166.1 GCA_902478825.1 uncultured Collinsella sp. | reverse complement strand
CTCTATTCGTCGGCAGCGTCAGATGTGTATAAGAGACAGTGTAGGGACTGATCAGGCCGTCCTTTTGCGGCGGGGTCACCATGACCACGCGCTCAACGCCGGCCACCTTGGCGGGAATGGCATTCATGAGCACCGTGGAGGGATACTGCGCGCGACCGCCCGGCACGTAGATGCCGGCCGCCGCAAGCGGGGTCACCTTAACGCCGAGCATGGTGCCATCTGCACGCGTGGTAAACCAGCTCTGCTCGACCTCGCGCTGGTGGAACTCGCGAATCTGGCGCGCAGCCTTCTCGAGCGCCGCGACAAAGGCCGGGTCGAGGCCTTCGAGCGCGGCATCGATCTGCTCTTGCGGCAGACGGAAGCTCTGCAGCTCAACACCGTCAAAACGCTGACAGTAGTCGCGCACCGCGGCATCGCCGTTGGCGCGCACGTTGGCCACGATATCGCGGGCGGCGTCGACGATGTCTTGCGGCAGAACGCCCTTGCGGTTGAGCTGGTTGGTAACGAGACGCTCACCGGGAGCAAGCTTGATAGTCTTCATATCGGTATCCCCTATCGGTCGAGGTTGTGTTCGAAAAACGAGAGGCCGGGCGGCGGCGCCCATCGGCCCGCAGCCCAGACGTTAGGGCGCCCGTGCGTGCTCGCGCTATTGTGCCGAGCCCGCAACGGGCTCAAAATGCTTGTCCTTCACGGCCGCCGCCAAGCGATCTGCCAGATTACGTACGCGCGGATCTAAGCGAGCGGCGCCCGGGTTGACAAAAAAGCGCGCCGTGCAGTCCATAATGCGGCCGGTGATGACCAAATCGTTGTCGCGCAGCGTGGCACCCGTAGCGGTAATATCCACGATGCGATCGGTCATGCCGACGATGGGGCCCAGCTCGATGTTGCCGTGCAGCGAAACGATATCGGCGTTCACACCGCGCTCGGCATACCAGGCACTCGCGATGCGCGGATACTTGGTTGCCACGCGAAGCGACCCGCGGCGAGTATAGTTGCGCTCGGCCTGACCGGCGCGCCATGCGGGCTCCGCCTCGATAAAGGTGCACAGGCCATAGCCCAGATCGACCAGCTGCAGCAGGTTGAGGTCGGCCTCGATGAGCGAGTCCCAGCCGCAGATGCCGCAATCGGCGCCACCGCAGCCCACAAAGGCGGGCGCATCGCTGGGTCGCACGATAACAAACTCGACATCGCCGACCGTGCCCTCACCGGCACGCGTGTCGCGACCGCGCACAATCAGGTGACGGCCGGGGTCACGCAACTCAGAGACGTCCAGGCCCGCGGCCTCGAGCACGTCGAGCGTGTCAGCCTTAAGCGAGCCCTTGGGCACGGCAATGCGCAGCGGACCCTCGGCGCCACGGCCCGCGGCGTGATCGCCGTCGGAAGCGGTGTCCTCTGCCGAGGTACGAGCGGCCTCCAAACGCTCGAGCGAAAAGGCGAAGCCCGCCGCCGGCACCTCGATGCCGTCGCCAAATGCGCCGGTAAAGATGGAGTCGTAGCGTCCGCCCGAACCGACCGGATCGGGCAAGCCACCGGCATAGGCCTTAAAGACCAGGCCCGTGTAGTAATCGAAAGAGTTCATAATGGAGAAATCGAACGACAGCACCTGGGCGTCCTCGGGAGCCAAGCCCTCGACCAGGGCACGCAGCTCGCGCGTCGGCGGCGCGGCGATACCGGCGGCCTCCAGCAGCGCGTCCACGCGGTCGAGCACCTCGGCACCACCGTGCAGGCGCGGCAGTTCGCTAATGGCGGCCTTGACGGCATCAGACTCGGTACTGGCAGCCACGCGGGCATCGAGGCCCACAAAGTCGTTGGCATGCACGCAGCGCAGGGCCTCGGCTGCCAGCTCGCGATCCTCGCACGCCGCGAGCAGCTCCTTAAAAGGACGCACGCTACCTGCGATAATACGAGCATCGGGAAGCGCCAGCTTACGCACGGCCTCGGCCACCAGTGAAACAATCTCTACATCGCCCGCGGTATCGCCCGCACCGATAAGCTCAAAGCCCAGCTGCGTAAACTGACGCGAGCCACCGGCATTGCGCTGGCACTCGCGAACCACCGGCGCCTCGTAGCGAAGGCGCAGGGGCAGATCGGCCGCACGCATGCGGGTCGAAACCAGGCGCACGATCGGCAGCGTGTTGTCGGGACGGACCACCAGCAGGCGGCCGTCGTCATCAAAGAGCTTAAACGGCGTGTCCGCAATGCGGCCGCCCTCCTCGAGCGAACCCTTGTCCTCGAGCAGCGGCGTCTCGACCGGAAGGTAATGATGCTCCCTAAAGCAGCCCTTCACCGTATACGCGATCTCCTCGCGTGCCTGAGCCTCCTCGGGCAATATGTCCCGGAATCCCCACGGTGTGGCCGTCATCTGGTGAGCCTCCTCATGCTGTGTTTCATATAGAACGAAAGACCGGCATAGCTCCGCCGGTCTTCTGGGTACTTTAGCATACTAGAGTGCTTGCGGGGAGAACCGTCCCCTTCGGCTCACAGCGTATTCATTTGGAAACATTGGAGGAGGCACATCCCGCCCGCCAGCCAAAAACTGGGATGCGGTTTCCGGTTGAGACTTCTGGCGGAAACTGCGCCCCGAAATTACAGTCCAGAACGGGATGCGGTTTCCGGTTGAGGTCTTCAGCGGAAAGTGCGTCCCGGAATTTGGGCTTGGAATGGGATGTACTTTCCGGATGGGACCGCATACGGAAAGCACATCCCATTCTGGAAGCTCATTCCGGGGCAGGCTTTCCGGTTGGGCTTCAAGCGGAAAGCCTGTCCCATTTCTCAGGGAGCGCCAAACTAAAATTCGCCAAACGCCAGCTCGGCGCCCTGTCCCACTTAGGCGCCAATCGCACGACGATACTCTGCCATTACCTGCGCATCGGCAGCTGCGGGGTCGGCAAAATAGCGCCAGTCATAGGTCTCGGCCGAAACAACTCCGCGATAGCCGCGCGCCACCAGCCTATCCAGGTCGGCGCGCATATCGCGGTCGCCGTCACCCCAGGCAAGATGCGTCGTGCCGTTTGCCGCAACATCGACAAAATGCACATGGGCGACATCTTCGCCAAGCAGATCGAAATAATCGTCGATGGTATCCCCCGCCACCGCCATAGCGCCCAAATCCAGACACGCCTTAAGTGCCGGATGATCAACCGCCTCGATCATGCGCTTCGTGTCGGCCGCCGAGTTCACGATCATCGACTCAACCGGCTGTAGGGCCTCGAGCACCAGTCGCACGCCGCGCTCTCCCGCATGCTCGGCAATCGCACGCAGCATCGAGGCGCTGCGACCCCACGCGTCCTCGATTGGCTCGTTCAAAAATGCCCAGCCGCTCGAGACCATGACCTGCTCGGCTCCAAGTTCCGCCGCGATATCCACAACGTTCTTAAAGTACGCGAGCGTGCGGGCACGCGCCTCATTCCCGCGCGCCGCGATATTCCACGGCTTGGGGTTGTTCTGTTCGGGACAAAGCCCCACAATCCGAACCCCATACCGCTGCGACAGCTTTCGCACCTGCTCGAGCGAATCGTATCCATGGCAATCGACATACAGATGCATCGCCCCGGTCCAAAGCTCGCAACACGTGTAGCCCGAGGCCGCTGCCGAAGAAAAGAATTCCTCAAGGTCAAAATAACGATGGCTGATATTCATGACGGCAAGCAGGGGGTAGCTCATAATTACTCTCCAACCTAAACGAGGCCCCGTTCCATATAGGAGCGGGGCCCAATTACATAAACGTTATTTGCTCTTAGTAGTCGAACTGGTGATAGTAGCGGCGATAGTTGAGGTTGTGCTTGGTGACCGTCTCGTAGTAGCGAGCCAGGCGGTCGGTAACGA
>CABSMK010000165.1 GCA_902478825.1 uncultured Collinsella sp. | reverse complement strand
GTGTATAAGAGACAGGTGCTGGTGATAGAGCGTCAGATACGGGTTGTCCCAGTCGCCAAGCACGCCCAAGCGACGGAAGCCGGCCTTCTGGAGCTCGATGTTCTCGACAGCGAACTCGTTGCAAAGCTCGCGGATCTTGGCCGTGGAGGTCTGGTTGAACTTCTCGGTGCCGAGCTTTTCCTCGACCTTGTGCTCGATCGGCTGACCGTGGCAGTCCCAACCGGGGACATAGGGAACTTCGCAGCCCTGCATCATCCAGTAACGGTTGATCATGTCCTTGGAGATCTTGTTCATGGCATGGCCGATGTGGATCGGACCGTTGGCGTACGGAGGACCGTCGTGCAGCACGAACTTCTTGTGACCCTCGTTCTTCTTCAGAACCTGCTCGTAGACCTTGTTGTCCTGCCAGTCCTTGAGTCGCTTGGGCTCGGACTTGGAAAGACCGGCACGCATGGGAAAACCGGTCTTGGGCAGATTCATCGTCTGCTTGTACTCGTTTGCCACGGTACCCCTTTCATGTCGTGGGCGCGCACGCCCGATGGGCACCAAAAAAAGCGCCCGTCCCTGCAAGCTGGGACGAAGCGCCACAAAACGGGCTGCACGCCCGCAAAAGCTCTTCGCTTAACCACCCAGCTTAGATGCCCATGCCCGCGTATTCGCGCGCTCGCATCCGTTACTCGGCTGGCCTGTATCGACGACCATCTCGGCGATGTCTACTAAGACGAACCTGCGCGGCACGTCCGTTGGGACCGCAGCTCCGGGGTGATTTTCATCGGTCGCATGCACGGGTTCTCAGCGCTCCCCGCTCTCTGTAGCATGCGGACGGCCGACTACTCGTCCCCATCAACGCTTATGCGGAGTATGCTAGCACGTTCCGCGCCGGCGAAAAACCCTCAACACTGGTTTTATACGTTCGAAATTTCTCGCGGCTGTGGACCTTCTCTTGGAGCAAAATACCTGAAAGCACTTTATCGAACGAAAGAAGGTTGCTATGCGCACGATTGGAATGAGCGACTACACCGTTGGCGAGGATTGCTTTGACGAGCTGCCCGGCGCGCTGGCCGAGTACGGCGCGAAGAAGGTCGCGATCATCGGTGGCAAGCGGGCACTGGCCGCAGCACTTCCCGGTATCGGAGCTGCGCTGGCGGGTACCGACGTCGAAATTCTCGAGACGCGCGTCTACGGCACCAACAGTACGCGTGCCAATATCGCCAAGGTCGTGAACTCCCCTGCCTGCCAGGAGGCTGATGTTCTTATCGCCTGCGGCGGCGGAAAGGCGCTCGACACCGTCAAGACGGCGGCCATCGAGCTCAAGAAGATCGTCTTCACTGTCCCGACGATCTGTTCCAACTGCTCCGCCGCGACCGCCATTGCCGTCGTGTACAACGACGACGGCTCGCTCGAGGGCTATTCGTACCCCAACCGACCGGCGCACATCTTCATCAACCCCAAGATCATCGCCGAAGCTCCGGCGGAATACTTCTGGGCCGGCGTGGGCGATGCCCTGTCTAAGCAGCCCGAGGTCGAGTACGCCACGAGCGCCGGTAATTTGGAGCACACCGCCGGTCTTGGACTGGCACTCGCCCACACCTGCTCCGAGCCGCTGTTTACCTATGGCGTCCAGGGTCTTGAGGACGTGCGCCAGGACCTGTCGACCGAGGCCGTAAAGCAGATCGCACTCGACATCGTGGTCAACACGGGCTATGTCTCGAACCTGACCAACCAAAACGATTACTACTACAACTCGAGCGTGGCGCACGCGTTCTACAATGCGACGTGCAGCATTCCGCGCGAGGGAACCTATCTGCACGGCGAGGTCGTGAGCCTGGGCGTGCTCGTGCTGTTTGCCTATACGGGCGATACCGAGAACCTTGAGCGCTACGCCGCCTTTAACAAGCAGATGGGCCTGCCCGTTACACTTGAGCAGGTCGGACTTTCCGAGGCCGACATCCCCGCCCTGTGCGAATATGCTCACGCCACCAATGAATGGAAGCAGGGCAACCCTGAGCCCTTCACGGACGAAAAATTCGCCGCCGCCATCAAGGCCGCCAACGCCTACGGCCACACGCTCTAGGCCTAGCCCAAAACCACCACAAGGGAGCAGTACCCTTGTGGTGGTTTTTATTGCTCCAGCATGCTGGGATCGAACTCGCTAGCCGGGGTCACGCGATAACCGTGGCGGAGCAGTAAATCAACGAAGACGCCGTTGCCCGCCGTGAGGGTGCCACTGAATGTTCCGTCGTAGATGAGGCCCACGCCGCACGAGGGACTACGGTCCTGCAGGATGCACGCAGCGATCTCTTCCGGCCCACCCGCCTGCTCGCACATGTCGAGCGCACGTTGGGCGCCTAGGCGAAATTCCAGGTCAACGGACACGCCCTCGCAGGTACGAACCTCGCCGTTCACAATCTCGGACGGCGTGCGCGGCGTGGGCAGGCCCCCAAAGACCTCAGGGCACACCAAGAGGACCTCGGTCCCTGTACGCTCGCAGGCCTCGACCAACTCGCGATGATAGTTGTCGAGCCCGTTATACTTGCAGCTCTCGCCCATCAAGCAGGCGCTCACCACGATCTTCATTTCCATCCCTCTCAAGCAAAACGCCCCATTTGAGAAAGCTGCTCAAATGGGGCGTCGGCGTTTACTGGCTCGGCCGCGGCTTTACTGCTGCTTGGGCATCAGCGGATTCTCACGCGTGAGGAGGTTCATGAACTCCTCACCCGTAATGGTCTCCTTCTTGTACAGATAACGAGCCAGCTCGTGGAGCTTAAACTTGTTCTCCTTGAGGATCTGCAGGGCGCGATCGTGCGCGTCCTCGATCAGCTTAGCGACAATCGCATCCACGCGCTCGGCCGTACCAGGGGCGCAGGTGAGCGACGTGTCCTGATTGAGATACGCATTCTGCACGGTACCGAGCGCCATCATGCCAAACTCGTCGGACATACCAAAGCGCGTCACCATGTTGCGGGCGAGCTTAGTGGCCTGCTCGATATCGTTGGCGGCACCGGTCGTCATCTCGCCAAAGATGAGCTCCTCGGCCGCACGGCCGCCGCAGTAGACGGCGAGCTTGTCCAAGACCTCCTGGCGCGTCGTCAGGAAGCGCTCGTCCTCCTCGACCTGCATGGTATAGCCAAGAGCACCGCTCGTGCGCGGCACGATGGTGATCTTCGTGACCGGTGCAGAGCCCTTCTGGCGGGCGGCAACGATGGCATGGCCGATCTCGTGGTAAGAAACAACCTGCTTCTCGTGGTCGGACAGCACCGTGGACTTACGCTGCTGACCGGCGATGACGACCTCAACCGACTCCTCAAAATCGTCCTGCGTGGCACGCTTGCGACCCTCACGGACGGCTCGCAGGGCGCCCTCGTTGATGATATTGGCCAGGTCGGCGCCGGAGGCACCGGGCGTGGCGCGGGCAATCGCGGTCAGATCGATCGGCGGCTCGGTCTTCACACTCTTGGCGTGGAGCTCGAGGATGTTCTTACGGCCGGTCAGATCGGGCAACTCGACGGGGATACGGCGGTCAAAACGACCGGGACGCAGCAAGGCCGGGTCAAGGCTGTCGGGGCGGTTGGTTGCAGCGAGAACGACAATGCCCTTGTGGTTATCGAAGCCGTCCATCTCGGTCAGCAGTTGGTTGAGGGTCTGCTCGCGCTCGTCGTTGCCACTAAAACCGCCGCCATCACGCTTCTTGCCGATGGTATCGATCTCATCGATAAAGACGATACACGGCGCCTTTTCCTTGGCCTGCTTAAACAGGTCACGAACCTTAGCAGCGCCGCGACCGACAAACATCTCAACGAACTCAGAGCCCGAAATGCTAAAGAACTGTCTCTTATACACATCTCC
>CABSMK010000164.1 GCA_902478825.1 uncultured Collinsella sp. | reverse complement strand
TAATAACACCGACCGGATCGGGCCCGCGATCGATCATGTCGCCCAGCACGTACAGTGTGTCGTCGGACGTCAACGAGATCTTAGACAGGGCCTCGTCAAGCGCACGCACGTGCCCGTGAGCGTCAGATGTCACATAGATCGCCATGGTACGCCTCTCCTTGCATTGCGGCCGAAGCCCGGTGCCGCAACTAAAACTTCAAGTTGAACTTAAACGTTACCCATTGTACTCCGTTGCAATAAAGCTGGAAAGGGTTTCCGAGCAGAGGCAAAGACGGCAGCCGTCTATGACGATATCGCGCACGCCCGCAATCCAACCCCATAAACCCACCATCTTTGGGTACAAATAACCGCAGACAACTGACCGTGCCACGCCAACCACCCAGGAGCGGACACCATCTATGAACCAGATCCTTCTCTTTATCGGCCTCGTCATCATTTTGTGCCTGACCATCAAACCCGTCGGCAAAAAGCTCCCCTTCCCCACCCTGCTCATCTTTATCGCGCTCGGCATGCTGTTGGGCGTCAACGGCCCGGCGCATATCGACTTTAGCGACTACGCGCTCACCGAAACCGTCTGCAGCACGGCGCTGCTGTTCATCATGTTCTACGGCGGCTTTAACACCAACATCGACCGCGCCAAGCCCGTCGCCGTGCCCGCGGTGCTGCTGAGCACGCTCGGCGTCGTCATCACCGCAGGCATCACCGGCGTGTTCGCCCACTTCGTGCTGGGCTTCGACTGGATCGGCGGCCTGCTGCTGGGATCAGTCGTGGCATCCACCGACGCGGCCAGCGTCTTTAGCGTTCTGCGCGAGCACAGCCTGTCGCTGAAGGGCGGCACCGACTCGCTGCTCGAGGTCGAATCGGGCTCCAACGACCCCGTCGCCTACATGCTCACCGCCGTGCTCGCCACACTCGCGGCCGGCGGCGACATCAACATTCCCGCACTGCTGGCCAAGCAGATTATCCTGGGCGCGGGCCTGGGCCTTGCCATCGGCTGGGCGGCGGGCCGTCTGATTGAACGCGCACACGCAACGGCCGAGGGCGCGCAGACCATCTTCTTGTTCGCCGTGGCGATCGTCGCCTACGCGCTACCAAGCTATCTGGGCGGCAACGGCTTTTTGGCCGTATACCTGGCCGGCATTGTGCTGGGTGCGAGCGACATCACCGGCAAGGTCGAGATGGCGCACTTCTTTGACACCCTCACCGAGATGGCCGAGATGACGATCTTCTTCTTGCTCGGCCTGCTCGTCACGCCCGCACGCCTGCCGCAGATGCTGCTGCCGGGCCTGGCGCTCATGGCGTTTATGCTCTACGTGAGCCGTCCCATCGCCGTCGGCGTGCTCCTGGCGCCCTTTAAGACGAACCCCCGCCAGGTCGCGCTCGTAAGCTGGGCGGGCCTGCGCGGAGCAGCTTCGGTCGTGTTTAGCCTCTTTGCCGTGGTGGCCGGCGTTCCCGGCGGACACGACCTATTTGACCTGGTGTTTGTGATTGCCGTGTCGAGCATTGTGGTGCAGGGCTCGCTGCTGCCAGCGGTGGCGAAGAAGCTCGATATGATCGATGCGACCGGCGACGTGCGCCGCACCTTTAACGACTATCGCGACGAAGACGGCATGTCATTTGTAAAGCTCAAGGTGGGTGCTGGCCATCCGTTTGCCGAGCGCTCGCTCGCCGATATTGGCAGCGCGACGGACATGCTCGTGGTCCTGGTGCTGCGCGACGGGGCGCACCCGGTGCTGCCCAACGGCGATACCGTGATCCAGGAAGGCGATCTGCTGGTGATGGCCGCCCCAACGTTCGAAGAGCGTGCCGAGGTTACGCTGCGCGAGGTCACCGTAACCCCCCACGGTCGCCTGGCCGGCCAGCGTCTTCGCGATGTGCCGCAGGGCAAGCACCCCTTTATCGTGGTGATGCTCAAGCGCGACGGCCAAACGATCATCCCCGACGGCAACACCCTAATATACGCCGGCGACGAAGCCGTCATCGCCACGCTCGCGTCGTAGCGGGCAGGAGGTAGCTAATTTGCGACGAAGAGATCAAGCGCCTAGAAAGCCTCATGCCTTCGCTCGCAGATTTGGATTTGCCTGAGGAGTAAAGCACCCCTCCCCCATGTAACCATCCTGTAAATCATAGCGGCGCACTCGGGTTTTGCTGTGATACGGTCGCGCCTAGCGCTCCACTGTGCTAAAGTATCCCGAACGTTCAAACGACTACGAGGGAGACTAGAAGATGGCACGTGTGCACAACTTCTCAGCTGGCCCGGCCGCGCTGCCTACAAGCGTGCTCGCCGAGATCGCCGACGAGATGATGGACTACCGCGGTTGCGGCATGTCCGTGCTCGAGATGAGCCATCGATCTAGCATGTACCAGCAGATTATCGACGACGCCGAGGCAACCCTGCGCCGTCTGCTGAGCATCCCGGACAACTACCGTGTCCTGTTTTTACAGGGCGGTGCCACGCTGCAGTTTGCGGGCATCCCCATGAACCTCATGCACCGCGGCCGCGCCGGCTACATCGTGACCGGCAACTTTGCCAACAAGGCATACAAAGAAGCCGCCAAGTACGGTGAGGCCGTGTTGCTCGCGAGCTCCGAGGACACCAACTTCGACCGCATCCCCGACATGGCCGACATCAATGCGCGCATTGCCGCCGAGGCCGCAGGCGACGGGCTCGACTACGTCTACATCTGCCAGAACAACACCATCTTTGGCACCATGTACCACGAGCTGCCCAGTTGTGGCGATGTGCCGCTGGTCGCCGATGTCTCGAGCTGCTTCCTGTCGCAGCCGCTCGACGTTGAGCGCTACGGGCTCATTTACGCCGGAGCGCAGAAAAACGCCGGCGCCGCGGGCGTGACCGTGGCCATCGTGCGCGACGACCTCATCGCAGATGGCCCCGCCTTTGCGCAGACGCCGCAGTACCTGGACCTTAAGACCCAGGCCGCCAAGGGTTCCATGCTCAACACGCCCAACACCTTTGGCATCTACGTGTGCGGCAAGGTGTTCCGTTGGGTTGAGCAGACCGGCGGACTTGCCGCCATGGCCGAGCGCAACTGGGCCAAGGCCAACCTGCTCTACGACCTGCTCGAGCACAGCGTGCTGTTCCATGGCACCACACAGGCCGACAGCCGCTCCATCGCCAACGTCACCTTCCGCACCGGCGACGCCGAACTCGACGCGGCCTTTGTCGCAGGCGCGGCAGAGCACCAGATTCAAAACGTCAAGGGCCATCGCCTGGTGGGCGGCATGCGCGCTAGCGTCTACAACGCCGTAACCATGGAAGATGTGCAGGCACTGGCCTCGTACATGAAGGACTTCGAAGCGCAGCTTAGTTTGAGCCCGCGATCTAACTAGCCCGCAACGCGCGGGCCGATCAGCCATCTCAGACCACCCTGTATAGATCAAAACCTGCTAAGGAGTTTTCCATGCGCAAGATTAAAACCATCGATGACATTACCAAGGACGGCAAGGTCGAGTTTGGTGAGGGCTACGAGTTTGTGAGCACCGCCGAAGAGGCCGACGCCATTCTGATGCGCTCGACCGACCTGCACGGCTACGAGCTGCCCGAGGGCATCCGCGCCATCGCCCGCTGCGGCGCCGGCGTCAACAACATCCCCGTCGAGGAGTACGCCAAGAAGGGCGTCGTCGTCTTTAACTCCCCCGGCGCCAACAGCAACGCCGTTAAGGAGCTCGTCCTAGGCATGCTGGTGCTCTCGAGCCGCGGCGTGGTGCAATCAATGAACTGGGTGCGTGACAACGCCGACGACCCCGAGATTCAGGTCGATGCCGAAAAGGCCAAGAAGGCCTTTGTGGGCCGCGAGCTCAAGGGCAAGCGCATCGGTGTCATCGCTGTCTCTTATACACATCTG